>CAZIBE010000114.1:0-11910 GCA_964536685.1 uncultured Calditrichaceae bacterium
CCTTAGTAATGAATTATATGATGTAGGTTGTGAAATTCCCAATGATAAAGTTTTTAAGACCGTCCAAGGGGCCTATGGTGAACTAAATTGTGAGTGTGATGAGAATTCTTCGATTGAGCATATTTTGGAAGTGGCACTGAAGAGGGAATACCACGCAAAAAAACAATATGACGCCCTGGCGCAATTGTGCACAGTCCCTGAAATGGCACAATTGTTGCGGAATATTGCACAAGAAAATGAGGATCATTACCATGTTATAGAAAAAGAATATAAAATCATGGAAGGTACAATGGGCGATGAATTTTAATCGATTAACCCGATAATCATATTTAATAGTAAAATGATAGATTTTCTCAATTTTAGTAGATAGCCGGCAATTTTATATAACGATCAAAGAGCATTAGTTTTTTAATTGCTGCTGTCCAGAAAAAATATATGTGATAAAAGGTATGGCGAAATCAGTTTAGAGGAGGTATATCAAAGTAACAGCTTTAGAGGCAAGACACTTTATTTAAATCCCATCCAGATGGGTTTTATTCCCCGACCCTTGGGTCGTTATAATTATTCAAATCCATTTGGATACTCCGTTGCTTGTACCAAAAGGCACCCCTTTCGGGGCGGCGGGGTTGTTCATTATCATTTCTTTCGCTGCTAAATCTATAAAGTGGCATGTATGGCTAAGAAAGGCATATTTGCCCGTTTCAATTAATAAAGATGATATATATGCTGAGAGTTGGTTTTTGTTAAATAGTTTTATTAACGTTTCGGGTTGTTTTAAATATTTTATTTTTATCTGTCATTAGGTAGGATAGTAAGGCGCTGGTCTTTGAAAATAGTGGTTGCCGGGAGTTCGGGGAGGACTAAATTATTTATTTAATTTTTTTTTCAGAATTTAATTTTAAGCAGAACCCGTAATGACATAAATGCCGATATACACGTACTTTTGTACTAATCAGCTGTTTAAGCAGCAATCTTCAACCGACTATAATTTGTTCGTATTTATGATATAACAACCATATTCTACAAGAGGTGCGTTAAAATGAAAAATCAATCGCGGCGAGATTTTCTCAAAGCTTCCGGACTAATCACAGCCAGCGCCGTTGGAATTTCAACAAAAAAGGCTAATGCCACGCCCACTAATATTCTTTCGGATGAACGTATGGGCGTGCTGGTCGATACCACGGCCTGTATCGGTTGCCGACAATGTGAGTTGGCCTGTCAGAAAGAACACGACCTGCCCACGGCTCCGGAAGAATCTTATGCAGACCGCTCTATCCTGGAGCACATGCGTCGGCCGGATACGAATTCCTTAACGGTCATCAATCAGTATGAGAATCCTAAAAGCGCAACGGTGCCTACAGATGTTAAATTTCAGTGTATGCACTGCGATCATCCGGCCTGCGTTTCGGCCTGCATCGTCGGGGCTTTTACCAAACATGAAAACGGCGCCGTTACCTGGGATGCCAGCCGTTGCATCGGTTGCCGCTACTGTATGGTGGCTTGTCCGTTTCAGGTGCCGGCGTTCGAATTTGACAAGGCTCTCGAACCACGCATCATGAAGTGTGACTTATGCTACGATACCCGCACTTCCAAAGGACGCGAACCGGCTTGTGTGGAAGCCTGTCCGGAGCAAGCTTTAATTTTTGGCAAGCGCTACGAGCTGTTACAATTAGCGCATGAAAAAATAGAAGCCAATCCTGAACGTTACATTGATCATGTGTTTGGCGAAAAAGAGATGGGCGGTACCAGCTGGCTGTATCTTTCCAACCAGGATTTTACAAAAATCGGTTTCCCCAAATTAGGCACCGAACCGGCTCCGGGCGCCACCGAACCCATACAACATGCCTTGTTCAAGTTTTTTATTCCTCCGGTCGCCCTTTATTCATTATTAGGCGGCATCATGTGGCTTGGCAAAAACAACACTAAAGAAGAGGAGGAATAAATCATGGAAGAAATTCTAAAACCGCGTCCCGTAAAAAGACCTTTTCTTTCCACTGGTGTGATCATTTTGCTAATCATTGCCGCCAACGGCATCATCTGGAGTATTTTACGATTTGTATTAGGTATTGGCGCCGTTACCAATCTGGACAACCAACATCCCTGGGGCATCTGGATTGGCATCGATGTAGCCAGCGGCGTGGCTTTGGCCGCCGGTGGATTTACAACTTCCGCTTTGGTTCATATCTTCCACCGCGAAGATTTCCATGCGCTGGTACGTCCGGCGATTATGACGGCCATGCTGGGCTATACGTTTGTGGCTTTCGGCGTCATGTTCGACTTAGGACGCTATTACAACATCTGGCATGTGCCGATTATGGGTAACAGCAATTCGGTGCTATTTGAAGTAGGTATTTGTGTTATGACCTACCTGGGAACCCTGTATGTGGAGTTTTTCCCCGTGGTCACCGAGCGCTTTATCGGTAAAGTGCATTTGCGCGGCTTGTGGCGGAAACTGAATAAGCCCATTGATTACACATTACGTTGGCTGGATGGGTTTTTAGAAAAGACCATGTTCTTCTTTATTATTTTAGGCGTGGTGCTTTCCTGTTTGCACCAATCTTCTTTAGGCACTCTGATGATGATTGCCGGGACGAAAGTGCACCCGTTGTGGCAAACGCCCATTTCGCCGTTGCTCTTTTTACTGTCGGCTATTGCCGTGGGCTTTCCCATGGTTATTATGGAATCGCTGACCGCCTCTAAATCGCTGGGACTCAAACCGGAGATCGACGTACTGGCCCGGCTGGGCCGCTTTATCGGGCCGCTGTTAGGCATCTATCTGGGATTTAAAATCGGTGATATGGCCATACGCGGCACCTATGTTTATTTAACGGATTTTAATCTTTACAGTATCATGTGGTTAATAGAAGTTTTATTTGGTGTGATTATTCCCATGCGCATGTTTTTTTGGGATAAAGTTCTGCGCAACCGCACCTTGCTGTTAATTGCCTCCTATTTAACTATATTCGGCGTTTTCATTTTTCGTTTCAATGTATTTATTATTGCCTATCATCCGCCATACTCATTTAAAACTTACTATCCTTCCATTGGAGAAATATCGATCACTTTAGGGCTGATTGCCATCGAAATGCTGCTTTATCGGGTATTGGTTTTGATATTTCCTGTAATTAGCCAGCCGGTAAAAGCTGTGATAAGCAAAGGCGCCTACAGGGTAAAGGGGGTGATTAAATGAAACAGATTGTAATTCTAATATTAGCGTTAAGCCTGAATGTATTTGCTCAAACGACGCCTAAAAAGCATCACTCTCAACTGAAGATTAATTGTCAGGAATGTCATATCTGTAAAAGCCCTACTTTTGAGAATCCCTGTCTGAAGATTTGTCCGGATATCACTCGAAAAGCAGAAAAAGTCAAACGTAGCCTGGATGAGGCGCCGGATATTATTGTTATCGATACATTGTCCGCCAAGTACGAATCGGTTGTTTTTCCACACAAGCTTCATGCGCAAATGGCGGAAATGAACGGCGGTTGTGCGAGCTGTCATCATCACAATCCGAGCGGGAAAATATTGGCATGTTCATCCTGCCATCATAAAGATAACAAAGCCGATTTATCCAAGCCCAAATTAAAAGCCGCGTATCATCAATTGTGCATAAACTGTCATCGTGAATGGGATGCCCGATGGCAGAAACAAAGCAATTGTACGAGCTGTCATCAAAAAAAGGCCGGCAAAGAATCGTCCGCTGCTTTAGCTGCCCGTATTAATTTAGCCCAAAAAGCACACAGTAGAATCTCCATACCGAAAAAATTCACCTATCGGGTGGACTTTGATGAGGGTCCTGTAGTAACTTTCCACCATCAGGCACACGCCCGGCAATATGGGGTTAAATGTCAGGAATGCCACAAAAAGGAAAGTTGCCAGAATTGCCATGGCGTTCACAAGCGGAGAGAAGTTACACACGAAAATTGCGTTTCCTGCCATGAAAAAGACATTGATGATAACTGTTCTTTATGCCATGGAGCAAAAGAAAAGCCGGCTTTCGATCATGGTAAAATTACCGGCTGGGCTTTAAACAAATATCACCAAAAGTTAGCTTGTACGGCTTGTCATAAAACAAAGCCCTATAAAAAACTGAACACACGCTGTACAGCCTGTCATACCAATTTTAGACACGGGAAATTTAACCATAAGGTTACCGGACTGATATTAAATGAAACACATTCCGAGTTTGAGTGTGAATTGTGTCATATTAATCGGAATTTTGTTAAAAAACCACAATGTTCGGAATGTCACGATGATTATACTTTCCCCAAGCAAAAACCAGGAAAGTTACTTTTAAGCAGGTAAGAAGATGTTCAAAAAAATCAGTTTTAAACTCATTTCTGCGGTCGGACTGGCTACGATTGTTATTATTGGAACCTTTGCCTATTTTAATATTCATTCTCAAAGTCAGGTGCTTTTATCGGAGATCAAACGCCATGCCAATCAACAAAGTGAAACGATTAAAAGCGCTACCCGCTATGCTATGCTTCATAACAACCGGGAAAGTATTCATAATATAATAAAAACCATTGGTCGTCAGCCATGTATTAAGGAAGTCCGAGTTTTAAATAAGACAGGAGAAATTATTTACTCATCGGACACAACGAAAATCGGCCAAATGTTGGATAAAAAAGCGGAGGCCTGTTATACCTGCCATGCCACCGGCGTTCCCATGGAAAAACTTGAGATTAAGGATCGAACGCGCATTTTTAGAATCCATCCTGATTCTTCCCGTATTTTTGGTGTGATTGATCCCATATATAATGAACCGTCATGCTGGAATGCCGAATGTCACGTCCACCCGCAAGAGAAAAAAGTTTTGGGCGTATTGGACTTAACCGTCTGTTTGAAACCTTTAGAAAAGGAAATTGCCGGGGCAGAGCTAAAGATGCTCATCTTTGCGATCATTTCTATTATAGCTCTTAGTCTGGTAGTTTGGCTCTTCGTCCGTTTTTTGGTAGACAAACCGATCAATCGTCTGGTAAATGCCACCAAAGAGGTGGCTTCCGGTAATCTAAATTATGCCATCGGAGATTTGGGTACGGACGAGGTCGGTATGCTGGCGCGTTCTTTTGATAATATGACAAAGAAATTAGCCGAAGCCCGCCAGCAGCTTTTTCAATCGGATAAAATGGCTTCGTTGGGCCGCCTGGCTGCCGGTGTGGCTCATGAAATAAACAATCCGTTAACCGGGATTTTAACTTATGCCAGCTATCTGCAGAAACGCACTAAGAAGCAGCCTGAATTTCAGGAAGACCTGGCTGTGATTGTGCGCGAAACCAAACGCAGCCGCGAAATTGTGAAAAGCCTGCTGGACTTTGCCCGGCAATCGGTGCCCAAAAAGATTAAATCCGATATCAACCAGATTATTCAGCGCGCTCTAAAAGTAACCGAAAACCAGCTTGCCATCAGCCACGTTACCATAGAAAGCCGTTTGGCCGATAATTTACCGATATTAACGCTGGACGCTAATCAGATGCAGCAGGTCTTTACCAATTTAATCGTCAATGCCAGCCACGCCATTAGCGAAAATGGCGGCACTATTTCCATTTTCTCGGAACTTATCAGTTTAAAACCATACGGAGTGGTGCAGATAAAACAAGCGCTCTGTCCCAAAGGACACAATCTCATCGACCATGAAGTAAAAGTCAAAGGACTGCCGTCAATCAAATTTAAAATTCGTTACGCCGGCAAAGAGGGCTTTATGTATTTGGATGCCATTTACGGCCGCAATCAAAATAAATATTCTATCGAATTGCCGGATAAGGCCCAAATGGAGATTGTCTGCCCCAAATGTCAAATTTTGCTGATAGATAAAAAGAAAACCTGCCCCAAATGCGGAGCGCCGGTATTTTATTTTGAAATTCCCGGGAAAGGGCGCTTTGAAGCCTGTTCGGCCAAGAACTGTGACTGGCAGTACTGGCCGGCCATAGAAGGCGAAGGAGCCAAAGATTATGTGGAAATTAAAATCAGCGATACCGGCTGCGGCATTCCCCCGGAAAATCTGGAAAAAATATTCGAACCTTTCTACACAACCAAAGGTCAAAAAGGCACCGGCCTGGGGCTGGCCGTTATCTGGGGCATCGTTGATAATCACAACGGTACAATTACGGTAGAAAGTCAGGTCGGCAAAGGCACAACCTTTACCATTCATCTGCCGGTAGAACAATCTTAGAGAGTGCAGGGAACATGGCAAAGCAAATCGATATTTTGGCGGTTGACGATGAACAGGTAATTCTGGATTCCATCGTAAAACTTTGTTCCAGCGAAGGCTGGAGTGTGGACACGAGTTTAGATGCTATTGCTGCATTGAAAAAAATAGACCATAACGACTACCGTCTGATAATCAGTGATATTATGATGCCGGAAATGGACGGCTTTGAATTTTTACTCAAATTACACAAAAATGATTTGGATATCCCGGTCATTATGACCACCGGTTATTCCACGGTGCAAAATGCCGTTAAGTCACTTTACACCGGCGCTATCGATTTTTTACCAAAACCGTTTACCATGGATGAATTAATTAGCAGTGTATCCAGAGGTCTGCGTTATCGTGAAATTCAGAAACATCTGAAAAATCCGGAGAAATCGGAGAGAGAAATTTATTTTGTACCCTGTCCGGCAAAATACAGCCGCTTAGGCTACGCCAGTTGGGCGCTTTTGCAGGACGACGGTTCGGTTAAAGTAGGAGCGACGGATTTATTTCTGGAATTGATAGAGATCGTTCAGGAAATTCAATTAATGGAAGTAGAAAATGAAATCATTCAGGGCAATACCTGTGCACATTTTATTACAAATGATTCCATGGAGCATTTTTTACTTGCTCCCTTAAGCGGCAGAATTATTGAACGGAACGAAAAAATTTTAAAAAATACATCGCTGATGGAGAAGGACCCTTACTTCAGCGGTTGGCTTTATACCATCATTCCTTCCGATTTGGACTATGAATCAAAACATCTTATTCCCTGTACTTCGGAAGGATTGTAGCTATGCTAATTTGCAAATGAAGTTTATCTAAATTAAAGGAGAATAGAAATGGGCGTGTTCTTATTAATCATTGCCATCATTATTTTCGTCATTGCAGATTTCCTGATTCGCCTGTACATCTCAAAAGTCACCAAAAAGAGACTGCACAGGGAGTGGGAAGAAGCGCTGGAAAAAAATCTCAAATTGGATTTCAGCCATGAGTCCAAAACATTAAAACGGGTGGAAGTGGATAATCCGAAGGCTAAAATTTTAGCGGTGGACGATGAGGAAATCATTTTGGACAGTTTCCGTAAAATCCTCGTTCTGGATGGTTATTCGGTAGATACCGTGGAGACAGGGCAGGAGGCGTTGGGACTGATTCAAAAGCATAATTACGATTTTGTTTTTACCGATTTAAAGATGCCGGAGATGGATGGCGTGGACGTGTGTAAAGCGGTTAAGCACCTGCGGCCGGACATTGACGTTATTATCATTACCGGCTATGCTTCGGTGGATACGGCAGTGGAAACCATGAAGTACGGAGCCATGGATTATGTGCAAAAGCCCTTTACCGAAGACGAGCTGTTAGCCATGGTCAAAAAATTTGTTATCCGTCGCCAGGAACGCATCAACAAACAGCTTAAAACAAAGGTGCATGTGGCGCCGGTGGATGAAACATCTACTACGGATACGGTTGAGTTTTTTATCCCGGGCGGTGTGTTTATTTCTCCGGGACATTGCTGGGCCCGCCTTAATGAAAGCGGCGAGGTTTCTGTAGGCATTGATGATTTTGCCAAGAAAATCATCGGTAAAATCGATGCCATTGATCTGCCTAATTTAGGTATGGAGGTAAAACAGGGCCAACCACTGTTTGCCGTAAAACAGGGATTGCACTCCATACCGTTTTTGGCGCCGGTTAGCGGTAAAGTGGTAAAAGTAAATAAAGTTTTGGCGGAAAACCCCGAATCTTTGGAAATTACCTGTTACGGAAAGTTCTGGATTTGCCAATTAGAGGCGACTTCGTTAAATTCTGATATCGTAAATCTTAAGATTGGCCAGGATGCGGTGGACTTTTTTAATCAGGATATCGAAAAGTTGCACAGTTATGTTAAAAAGGCTGTAACGGCGACCGAAGATGAAAATAAAATTCCCGCCGACGGGCATATCTATCTGGGCGAACTCGAAGGGTTGAAAGAAAAAGATATAAATGCGATAGTAAGTGATTTCTTTGAACGAGCGTCAATATAAATTTACTTAAATACGGAGAATGCCCATGAAAAATTGTAAACCGGTTATACTGCTTTTTGTTTTAACGGTCTTTATCGGCTGGGGCATGGCCCAGGAGGCAAACCATGCCGAACTGATTGAAGGCACGTTTAAAACCCCCCAGGAAGTGACCAAAGCTTGTTTGGAGTGCCATGAAGATGCAGCCAAAGAAGTGATGAAAACTATTCACTGGACGTGGGAGAAAAATGTTCATATCCCCGGCCATAAGGGAACTTTAAAGCTTGGCAAAAAGGATGTGTTTAACAACTATTGCATCAATGTGAAATCCAACTGGCCGCGCTGCACCAGCTGCCATGCCGGTTATGGCTGGAAGGATAAAAACTTCGATTTCAGCAAAGAAGAAAATGTTGACTGTCTGGTGTGCCATGACAACAGCGGTAAATATAAAAAAGCCCCTCCGGGCGCCGGTATGCCGGCCAAAGACGTGGATTTAACGGCTGTTGCCAAAAGCGTGGGGCCGCCCACCAGAGATAATTGCGGCGCCTGTCATTTTTATGGCGGCGGCGGTGAAAACGTAAAACACGGCGACCTGGATAATGGTCTTTCCAAGCCGGATCGCAACTATGACGTCCACATGGGTTCCGGCATGGTTTGTCAGGATTGCCATACCACCGAAGCGCATCAAATTAAGGGCGAGTCTTTAGGAGATGTAACCGATACCGATGCCGCTAACCGCGTAGAATGTACCGACTGCCACGAAATGCCGATTCATAAATCGAAGATATTGAATAACCACACTAAGAAAGTGGCCTGCCAGACCTGTCATATTCCCATTTATGCCAAAAGCCGGCCAACCAAGATTTACTGGGATTGGTCTACAGCGGGCAAAGACAGCACAGCGCCGAAAGATCAGTACGGGCTGCCCACGTTTCACAAGAAAAAAGGCAGCTTTAAATGGGGACAAAACCTGCGTCCGGAATATGCCTGGTACAACGGTAAAATCGACCGGTATGTTGCCGGTGATACATTTGATCCCAAAAAGGTTCTTTTCCTGAATAAACCGCTGGGCAATGCCATGGATAAAGATTCTAAATTATATCCCTTTAAGATCATGCGCGGTAAACAGATCTACGACTCTGGATTTAATTACCTAATCGTACCGCACTTGTGGGGCGGTTTCTGGAAGGATTTTGACTGGAACAAATCGGCTGCCGAAGGCATGGCCATGGCCGGCATGAAATACAGCGGACATTATGGTTTTGTTAAGACCGAAATGTACTGGAAACTTAATCACATGGTCGCGCCCAAAGACAAGGCTTTAAAATGTAGCGATTGCCACGGGATGGGCAAGAACAAACGTATCGACTGGAAAAAGTTAGGCTTTAAAGGCGACCAGATGTACAAGAAATACCGCGAATAATAGATACAATTTGTTAACTGTAAACCCTGCCGCAAAGCGGTGGGGTTTTTTTGTTTTTGCCATATCCTAAGAAAATATGCTTTGCGCTTCGTCTAATAACAATTGTAAGCGCATGGATAGCAAATGCTGCTGGCGCACGCGCCGGGAAGCTTTACGGGTAATGTCTTCCCGTTCTGAGGGATGCCTGAGATAGTATTTGACCTTATCCTGCAATTCTTCCTCCGAATGGTAAATGGCCAGTTCGGAATCCGCATCGAACATATCTTCCAAATCGGGCTGGTAATCGCTCAGTAAAAAACCACCGGCGGCCGGCACATCGAACACGCGCAGATTGACGGCACGGCGTAGCTGGCAACTGGAAATATTCAGATTCACCGCCGATGCGGCAAACACAGCTGGCGCCTCTTTTAAATTGTGCAGCGGTGGATGGCAGCGGGCCTGAGGAATGACCGATTTCCAGAATTCATCGCCGAAGATGTGCAGCGCTGTTCCCTCTAAATTTTGCAGCAATTTCAGCCGGTAAAGCTGCGTGGCTTGCGCGGCGGCATATCCGGCAAAGTGCTGTGATTCTTCCCGGGATGCAAGATGGCCGCCTAAATGCTGGTCACAGAAATCCGTTAAATAAGGACGCCGCGCTTTTATCCATCCCTCAAGCGGCAAAGACTCGGCCAGCTCTTTGTAGCCCGGCCGAAACCACAATTTTTTGGTCGCTTCAAAACTGTTGCCCACAAAACTTACGGTCGAAGATAGATAATCGTAGCGGTCATTGTGATAGTTTTTATCGGGATCGAGGGCGGAGGCCGTTGGCAGGTATAGCACATGTTCAAAACCTGTTTGACGTAAGGCTGGCAAATCCTCTTTTTCGAACGTGGCCAGCAGAACATTGGGCTGTGCCAGCGGACGCGGATTGGGAATAATGAAGCGGAAATCGTCCAAATACCAGACCAGCAGAGGAATGCTTAACTCGGCCAGCACGCTGGCTATCTTGCCTTCGGCGTCAAAACCAAAATGATTCATGGTCATAACAGCGTCCGGTTTGAAATCCAGGCTGTTCTTTAACAGGCGGTCTAACATGGCCTTGGGATTTTCCCCAACCGGTAAAACCAGCAGGCGGTGTCCCATTTCCTTTAAAACTGCAATGGATTCTTTTTGCAGGAAATAACCCTTGTCCAAAAACAAAATGTGTTTTTGTGCGGTAGCGAATTTTTTATAAGAAAAATATGTTTTAAGACGGCTCATATCCTGGATGTTTCGTAAAAATGACCAAAGGTCAATATCCAATTAATTCTTTGGATATTGAAAAGTCGGTGTTGGCTATTGGATATTCAAACTAAAATTAAATGTTAAGCAGACTAAAACAGTTCTGCGCTTGAGCTATCCGCCTTTAAGGGAATATCGGCCGTAGTGGTAAAGCCGGCCAACACGGAAATATTCACTCCTGCGCTGTCGTACCCTGTTTTGGAAGCGCGAACATGGTAGGTGCCGGCTTCCACGTTCTCGATCAAATAAGCGCCCAGGGTGTCGGTTGTGACGGCATAGGTCGGCGGCGAGGTGGTTACCAGCGCCTTGTCCAGAGGCAGGCCCGATGCGGCATTGTAAACCGTGCCTTGTATTTTGCCATAGGTCGGCGGCTCCTGACCTTTGTTACTACAGGCTACTGTGAGAATCCACAAAAACAGGATGCCAAGAAAAACTATTTTTTTCATTTTTATTCCTTTTATTTTACAATTTAGACACTTTCAAGTAACTTTTATCCAGCGATGCAGCATTTGTAAGTAAAGTAATGCCGATTATTTCATAATCGAGAGTTTTGTAAGTAATCTTTAATAATAAAAATAAGCGCAGCGGGTTGTTATTTTGCGCGCCCGGGGAAAAACTTTTTAATGTTGAATTGTGAATTATAGGGCCGGGAAAATCAGAAATTCGGAACCGGAAGACAATTCCTAATTGAGAATTAGGAAGCTGGAACAGGGAACTAAAAAAACAAGACATCTTTGTGAGGTTTGTGGTCTCTGTGGTCATTTTGAAATGCTGAATGATAAATTTTGAATGAGCGGTGTAATAATTAATAATTACCAGCTTTGCCCTTTTCCTGTTTGAATAAAAAATTTATTCTTCAGCGGAACTTAACAGCCGGAGCGGAATAAACAAATAGTGGAAGAAGTGAGTCTGCTCTAAAAACCAATTTTTGTTATTTTCCCATCGGGACCACCTTTGTGGCGATCCCGATTCATCGGGATGAGAAATCTTATATCCTAAATAAAAACAATAGATTTCTCGTCGCCTTGCTCCGT
>CAZIBE010000115.1:0-11892 GCA_964536685.1 uncultured Calditrichaceae bacterium
AGAAATATTGGGCTATCACGTAAGTGATAGCCCAAAATAATTTCAACCGGTCATTCATATTAATTTAAGATTCAAAGCCGTTCGGACGATCCCGGACGGCTTTTTTGTTTTTAATTGCATGTTTTTTGAAAATGAATAACCTCGGGGCAAGCACCGAGGTATCACCAGATGTGTCATTCCAAAATCCGTCAGCAGACGGATATCTGCAACGAAGTCGTCCCTTCGGGAGAATCCATGTTTAGATTCCCGCTTGCGTAGGAATGACAACGGGGCAAGCCTCGAATTAGTAAACCTAAGCATTTAAAATAAAGGCCGGATATTTCGACTCATAAATATGTTCATTATTCACATCCGTCCTAAATAATGTTTTTGAATTACCGCTATCTTTAGATAGTGGTCAGTAAATGTCACAGAAGCGTTAAGGCTTTAGCCTGACACAGCAACGAGAGGTACTATTTTAGGGCTAAAGCCCGTTATTGTTTGGATTTTATCACCCACTATCTAAAGATAGTGGCTATTCATAAAAAAATAATTGATTATGTCTCTATCTCAGCTAATTTTTCACTAGTTAGCCCTCTCCCCGGCGAAAGCCGCCACTTTTGTGGCTGGCCTCTCTCCCAAGTGAAGCTGTTGCAGGTTAAAAGATTTCTCGCTTTTTTCTTCGAAAACAGCTCGCCACGAAAATGGTCCCTTCGGGAAAAAGACAGGAACTGTTTGTCATTTCGAACGAAAATGAGGATGAAATCCGAATTTGAGGAGAAACCTTTAATTCTAAAACCATTCTGCAACAGCCTCAAGTAGGGGAGAGAGGAATCGAAGGGGTGAGGGAATATCAACATTTTTCATGTTTTTGTGATTTATTTTTGCTGAGTAAAGGTACTAATCATAAAAATAAAAATCATACACAGGCATAAGGGTTGCTTTTGAAAACGCCTGATTTGTGTTGCTATCTTCAAAGAAACAACATGAATTAATCCATTTATATTTATTTAGGACAGCTTTGTTTATTATTATGAACAAAGTCTGGACGACCAGTTAGATTGTCTGTTATAGAAGACAAAATAATTGTAAATGGCTGGGATGATTTACAATTTAACTTGCTTACTAACTACTCACCGCTGTTTGGATATATGTAAAAACATCCCTAAATTAGTTTTGTGCGCTTTTAACTAAAGGCGATTCGACGTACACAAACTATACCGATCAGTAAATGGTTTATCCTGAAGGGGCGCCTGTGGCGCAAATAAGGTGATCGGTATCAACCCGATAAATCGGGATTTCGTACCAAACACTCAACTCTCAGGACGAAATGGTTTGTAGTCAAATCCTTTCTATTCGATTATACTTATCCAAATGGATTTGAATAAGTATAACGACCCAAGGGTCGGGAAATAAAACCCATCGGGATGGGATTTATACAAATCTCTGCTTCAAGAAAGGCAGCCATGTTTAAACAAACCGTTTTATTGTTTGTTTTTCTGTTTTCTGCTTCTCTCTTTGCCACCACCTATTACATTTCCTCTTCCCAGGGGAACGACGCCTTTTCGGGACTATCTCCCGACAGTTGCTGGCAGACGCTGGATAAGATTAATAACTTTAGTTTCCAGCCCGGCGATTCCATTCGGTTTAAATGCGATGATAGCTGGCGCGGACAAATACTTCCGCAAAGCGGCGCCGAAGGACAACCCATGGTTTACAGTTCCTTCGGCCTGGGAGATAAACCCGTTTTAATGGGTTCACAAGCGCTCAATTCTACGGACGATTGGGAAGAGATGGAGACGAGCATCTGGCAAAGCGCGCGCACCTTTGCTTACGACGTGGGCAACATCATTTTTAACCATGAAGAAATGTGCGGCGTAAAAAAATGGGCCCAATCCGATTTGCAGACCCAGGGCGATTTTTATTACAATACGGCCAACCAGCGTCTTTTGATGTACTCCGCGGCGAATCCGGCGCAATACTACAGCGAGATAGAATGCGCTCTTACCCGTCATATTATCTGGGAAGAGAATGTTTCTTACGCGACCTATGAAAATTTGGCTCTGCGTTATGGCGGGGCGCATGGCATTGGCGGCGGAACCACCGATCATATTCAGGTGCGCCATTGCGATTTTTCCTGGTTAGGCGGCGGTGAATTGTTTCTTAACATCCGTTACGGCAACGGCGTGGAGTTCTGGGGTTTTGCCCACGATAATCTGGTGGAATACTGCCGTTTTTGGCAAATTTACGATGCAGCCATGACCAATCAAAACAATAACGAAACGGTACAGCAGTACAATATCACCTATTGTTACAATCAGGTATGGGACTGTGAACAATCCTTTGAATTCTGGTGCCAGCCGGAAACATCCACCATGGAACACATTTATTTTGAGAACAATACCTGCGTGCGCGCCGGCAACGGCTGGGGACACGCACAGCGTCCCGAATCCGCCGGACGGCACATCATGAGCTACACCAACACGGCGGTGACCAACGATATTGTTATCCGCAACAACATTTTATTTAAAGCCACGGAAAGCTGTTTGTGGCTGTCCACGGAATTTAACGGCGTGGATGCGCTGCATCTGGATTATAATTGTTATTACCAGCCCGAGGGCGCCATGATCTATTTCCGCGGCGCTGAGTACACTATGGACGAATTTTCAAATTATATTACGGATACCGGACAGGACAGTCATTCCCTGGCCGCGGACCCGCTGCTCGTGGATGCGCCTTCCAATGATTTTCATCTGCAGCAACATTCTCCCTGTATCGACGCGGGCGATCCGGCTTCTCCCCCGGATGCGGATGGCACACGCAATGATATGGGCGCGTTGTTTTTCGATCAAACCGCAAGCGCGTTTGAGAACATTGTTACGAATAACCCTGTTTCATTTCTTTTAGGACAGAACTATCCCAATCCCTTTGGCGAAAGCCGCTCCTTTCGGAGTAATCCGGCGACAAGAATCAGGTATCAAGTACCACGAGAGGCAAGGGTAGAACTTTCCGTGTATAATTTATTAGGGCAGAAGGTGCGGACGCTGGTAAATGAAAAACAACAGCCCGGGAATTATTCGGTTAGCTTTAAGGCCCGTCAACTGGCCAGCGGCGTTTATATCTATCGTCTAAAATCAAGGTCGGGATTTGTGTGCACCAAAAAAATGATCTTAATGCGTTAAAGCTAAAGACATAGCATCATCTGACACAGGCTGCCCTAACAGGCGGTCTATTTTCCTCTTAACCCGCAGGCGAACAACGAGCGCTATTCCGATTCATCCGGGACATCCTTCCTGATTTATCAAGCAAGGCAGATAAAGACTATTTTTCTGTCCTTCTCTGTTTTTGCCAGAGAATAGCCGGGAAAAGAAAAAATGGATTCCCGCAGCCACCTTTTTCTGCAGCAGGCTGTTTCTTCCGCTTTCGGTTAACTTGCGGACTAACAGAATGCCTGAATTTGTTTAATCCGTTTTGTGAAAAATTCAATAAGCCGCCGCAAGAATGATCTTTAAACTACAAATTTTCCCAAATACGCGCTACCGGCAGCACGGATACGCAAAGCCAGTACGCTGCCCTTTCCAAAAACGGAAGTCATCAGCTCCGTATATGCCGCGGCAAATTCCTTTGGCAAGAACACCTGAATTGTTCCCCCAAAGCCGCCGCCGTGCACGCGGCAGGCGCCTGCCCCAATCTTTGCAATATAGGTTTCTGTTAAAGCCAAAGCTACGGCGAGCGCTTGCTGTCGAACATCTTTTACACTGTAAATATTTTGCAGCCATTTAAACGAAGAATCGCCGGAGGCTTGTACTAATCTTAAAAAGCGCGCAAGATCATTCTTTTGCAGCGCTTCCATCTGCCGGCCGACCCGTTCGTTTTCTTGCAAAAAATGCAGAGCGCGCAAAACGGCGCGGTCGCCGGCAAGACGCCGCAAGGAACTCATATTCGAAAGCACGTCGGCAAAAGTAATTTCGCGGCAGTACGATTTGCCCAACAGACGGGCTACGGCCCGCATTTCCGCCGGAATAGCCGCATACTCGTCGGTAAGGTCGGCATGATTTCCGCCGCTATTCACGATAAGCAGGCTATAGCCCTGATCGCTAAAATCATATGCGATTTTATCTACACGAGGCTGCTGCGGATCCTTAAAATCGATAGCCACAATGCCCCCGCTGGCGCAGGCCAACTGGTCCATAAGGCCGCAGGGTTTACCGAAATATTCGTTTTCCGCATACTGGCCGGCCTGCGCCAGCACGAGTTCCGGAATATTTCCTTCATTAAACAATTCATTAAAAATGGTAGCAATCAAAATTTCAATAGAGGCGGAGGAACTTAGGCCCGAACCGGGAAGTACTTCACTGGTAAGCACCGCATTAAATCCGCCCGCCTTGTAGCCCAGCGCTGTTAAACGTGCGGCAATACCGCGAATCAGCGCATGCGTCTTTCCCCTTTCCCGCTTGCGGGGAGTCAGATCATTTAAGTTAATAACAAACGGCGCGGGGTATCCCCCGGAATACAGAGCAATCGTATTATGCGCATTTTTAGCCGCGGCGGCGATGGTATCCAGATTAACTGCCGCGGCCAGCACACGGCCGTGATTATGGTCGGTATGATTGCCCCCTAACTCGGTGCGCCCCGCTACGCTAAAAAGATGAGCTTCGTTTACGCCGAAATATTCCTTAAACTGACGCAGTAAACCCTGATAGCGCCTGGTCTGGCGGTCGGGCTCCTGCGGGATATTCCCGTATAATCGAGTTAAGGATGGTTTCAGATGCACCATAAATGTAACCGTATCCTTACCAAAAAACCGTGTACAGAACCGCCAGGATAATCAGAATGGCGTAGGAACTGACATTAAACACCCTGTCTGTCTTAAAAGTAGCGCTGGTTAGCGGAATGCCTTTGGGATCGTCCACATCGACGGAAGCGGTCATGCTGACGCCCATGATAATCACCATGGTAATCAACAAAGTGTACAGCATCTGATCCATCCACGGCAAATCAATCGCCGGTAATTTCAGCAAAAAGGCTATTACAATGGAGAGCGTAACTCCGATGATCGCGCCCTTATTGGTGGTCTTTTTCCAGAACAGTCCCATTAAAAAGACCGCCAGAATGCCCGGACTAACCAGTCCCGTATATTCCTGAATGTACTGGAACATCTGCGGAATATTGCCCAGCACCGGAGCCATGACAATGGCAATAAGCAAGGCCGCGGCGGCGGTTAAACGGCCGACAATCACTAATTGTTTTTCCGGGGCCTCTTTATTAATGTACGGTTTAAAAATATCCATGGTAAAAATAGTAGACGTTGAATTAAGCATGGAAGCCAGCGACGATACAATGGCTGCGGTGAGAGCCGCCAGCACCAATCCTTTAAGCCCAACCGGGATAAACTGGCTGATCAGCCAGGGATAGGCCTTGTCGTAATTGATTCCCCCGCCGACTTTTAAGAAGGCTTCTTTTACACCGGGTATGATTGCCGTACCCGCCGGTTGCGTAAACATCACGTAAGCGATGATACCGGGAATGACCACGATTAAAGGAATGATCAATTTCAAAAATCCGGCAAAGGCCAGGCCGCGCTGCGCTTCCTTTAACGATTTGGCTGCCAGCGCCCGCTGGATGATGTACTGATTGAATCCCCAGTAGTACAAATTAGCTACCCACATGCCGCCGATGAGCACCGCGATTCCGGGTAAATTGAAAAATTGCGGATTATCCCGCGACAAAATCATATGGAACTTTTCGCCGGCATGTTTGAAAATATGCTCAAATCCGTGGATGACGCCCCCTTCCGGAGTAACGGCATTCAGGGCGACAACCGTGGTAATCAATCCGCCGATGACCAACAAGGCCACCTGCACCACATCGGTCCAGGCGACTGCAGACAAACCGCCGTACAGCGAATAGGCGGCGGCGATGAAGGCCAGCATTAGAATGGCGTAAATAATCAGGCTGCCGTCGCCGTTACCCACAATGGTGTCGATGGCTTTGCCGCCTAAAAAAAGCACTGAGGTCAGATTGACAAAAATAAACAGGGCAATCCAGAAAATGGCCAGAATGGTTTTTAAATCCGTGCTGAAGCGCTTTTCGATAAATTCCGGAATGGTGTAGAGCTGCTTTTCGATGAAGACAGGTAAAAAGTACTTAGCGACAATGATCAGAGTGGCGGCGGCCATCCATTCATAAGAAGCAATGGCCAAACCGATGGCAAAGCCCGACCCGGACATGCCGATGAACTGTTCGGCGGAAATATTGGCCGCGATCAGCGATGCGCCGATAGCCCACCATGGCAGCGCCTTGCCCGCTAAAAAATAATCTTTGGAACCCTTTTCATGTCCCTTTTTACTGCGCGAGACCCACAGGCCGAGCATTACGATCCCCAAAATATAGCCGATGAAAACCACATAATCCACAAGCGAAAAAGTCATTCCGTCTCCTTTGCTCTTAAAGCATTGCCATTAAGAATATTCACATCACTTAAAAAAATTATAAACAAAACACTTTATGATTCAATTATGATCGCCCCAACATTCATATCGGGGGAAAGAGCTAACACCCATCATTTTAAGCCCTGCAGGGCTTTTTTGAGTGAAATCATAATAAGTTTAAAAAATAAGATACTATATAGTTTAATGCAATTTTAGGTTTAAAATTTCAGTTTAATTAGCCTAATCATGTTGCCCACTGCCCCGTTAATATGTATTTTGTCTTTTAAAGACATATATCTAATTATATAATTTTATATCTTTTGAGCAGTAAGCATCGAGGGAGGCAGAATGCGCAAAGTATTTTTTGCCATATTTGTAGGCGTACTTTTAACCGGCAGCCCTTTTATATCTGCCAGAACGATCCATTTTGCCGGCGTGGACTGGCATGTAAAAGGAGGAGGCCCCTGGGGACCCGGCCCCAACTACTGGTCCGATAGCGAACAAAGCGTTTGGCTCGATGATTCGGGGCGTCTGCATTTAAAAATTCGTAAAGAAAATAATATTTGGTATTGCGCCGAGGTTAACACTATGGACTACACAACTTACGGCGAGCACCGCTTTTTGGTTGAAGGACAAGTTGACCGGATGGATAGGAACATCGTACTTGGTTTGTTTGTCTATGCCGATGATACTCATGAAATTGATATTGAATACGCCAAATGGGGCGACCCTAATAAAGAAGATGTGGGCAGCTACACGGTTCAACCCTACACCACATCAGGCAATCAGCACACGTTTGCCAGCCCTTTGGACAGCGCAAAGAGTACGCATTTTTTTGACTGGCAGCCAGCCAATGTTTCTTTCGGCAGCATGCAGGGCTTGTATTACGGCGCCCCGCCCTCTCCCAATGACTACATCGAACAATGGGTTTATAGCGGCGGGGATATCCCCTCCAGCAGGGATAATTTGCACACCCATATAAATCTTTGGTTGATGAACGGCGCGCCCCCTACCGATTTAAGTGTTCTTGAAATCATCATTACCGACGTTATTCAGCCTTTAACGACAAGCGCCCTTGAAAAAAACGCTCCCAGTCTGTCCTTGTCCGGCTTTTCCCTTTTCTCCAATTATCCAAATCCTTTCAATGCGGCAACAACCATCAACTACCAGCTATCGCTTTTTTGCCATGTACAAGTAACCGTGTACAACACGCTGGGACAAAAAGTTGCAGAGCTGGTTAACCGGGAACAAAAAGCGGGAAGGTATAACGTGGATTTTGACGCCAGCGGTCTGCCGGGAGGGCTATATTTTTACGTTTTACGCGTGGGCAATACAAGCAAAACCGGGAAAATGATTTATTTACCTTAAAAGATTGTTGTTTAAATAGTGAAGCCGCTGTCCGGAATGTCCGGAATTTTCCAGCCATTTTTATCGGTTTACCGTTTCAACTATCCACTCATTTTCTTTTATTTTCGGCCAAGGGATTTACTGGTGAACACAGAATTTAGCTTTTAATGGAGATAAAAAAGCCCGTATGAACAGACGGACTTTTTAGAATGCACATGGAAGGCCTCTAATCCGTCAAAGGCCGGATGGCCGGCTACGCCTGCCCCCTTCAACTAAGGGCACGTATTATCTATTTACAAACTCCGCCAGGACAATACTTGAATGTCATTGCGAATATAATTTTCATCACCGCCATAAATTAAAACCGGCCGCTCAGACTTATCTCCGGCAAGATCACGATAATATTTCAACCCTTTAAAGCTATCCAAAGTGAGTGTTTCACCCGATTTAACTTCTATGGGAAGCATCTTCCTGCCCCGATCCAAAATAAAATCAATTTCGTGCCGTTTAACATCATGCCAAAAATAAATATCCGGAACTTGTCCATGATGCAGATACAACTTATATAATTCTGAAAAAACAAACGATTCAAAGACAGCACCGCGCAAAGCATGGTAACGCAATTCGTCCGCATTTCTAATACCCAGCAAAAAAGAAAGCAAGCCCGTATCCAGAAAATAGAGCTTTGGCGCTTTTATTAACCGTTTATTGAAATTTTCATAATGCGGCCTGACCTGCGCTATAATAAAACTGGCCTGCAAAACCGACAGCCAGCGTTTGGCGGTCATATTGCTAATTCCACAATCGGCGGCTAAAGATGAGAAATTAAGCAACTGGCCGGTCCTGCCGGCACAAAGCCGGATAAAGCGGCCGAAGGTTTCCAAATCCCCCACATTAACAACGGAACGTACATCGCGTTCAATATACGTTTGGTAATAACTGGCCAGCCATTCACGCGCTACTAAACCTTTATCATGAATGCGGGGATAAAAGCCTGTTAAAAGTGTGGTCCACAAATCATTCTGGACAGGTAAGTTAGAAGAAACATACGGGAAATCTTCAGGATAATATGTTTCCATGCCCTGTAATTCTCTCTGTGAGAACGGCAACAGGTGAAAAATTACGCTACGTCCGGCCAGGGATTGCGAAATACGTTCTATCAGAAGAAAATTTTGAGAACCCGTGAGAATAAATTGTCCGGGCCGGTCTTTACTATCTACTATCGTTTGAATATAAGAAAACAAATCCGGCGTTCGTTGTACTTCATCGAGAATAACGCCTGTATCAAATTGACGCAAGAATCCGTTTGGATCATCCAAAGCAAACATACGCTGATCCGGATTTTCCAGAGATATGTATTTGTAATCCGGAAATACCGCTTTTACAAGAGTCGTTTTACCGGATTGTCTGGGCCCGGTCAGGGTAATAACCGGGTATTGTGTAGCCGCCTTCTTGAGTTTTACAGTTAGAGTACGCTGAATCATACAAACCTCTGCCGCGCATTTTTAACATCCGATGTTAAATTATACCCAATTAATTGTAAAAGCAAGCAAAAAAACCGGTTTATTGAATGGACAAGCTAATAGAAGCGCCACTCAAATATGTTTAAATTTCATCGTGCGTTAACCACTAAATTTAAGAAGAAGATTTTAAGCGTTAAAGATGTACTTCACCAAAGGATATGTTTAAAATAAGTTTCTGATTTGGGGCGTTGAAACGGGGCTGCAAAGTAAGGCTAAGGTGTTCGGGCAGGATCAGTTTTTTCCACAAAGTTCTTCCTATGTTTGATTAATAAGCTTATCAATCTTCTTATGCCAGAAAAATCAGTTAAAAAAACTTTGATACAATTTTTTGAGATTATTATAGATAAAAAAAACTGAATATCCTCTTCTGTGTTATGGAAGGAGTTTAGAATTTTACGAAAAGGAGATGGAATTAATGTAGTTATTAATACTGGGTAATCCAGTTTTGGAAGCTAAAGTAATAGTATAAGCCTTTTGTGAGTCGCAGGCTATTTTTTTGCCTTGTCTTCCGCATTTTAGTGATTAATGATTAACTATTATGGCACATCAAAGGACAACTCGTTCCAATCGTTCTTTTCGTTTTTGCCAGTCGGGTAAGATTCGAGTCATCAGTTTTTGAAAGTGAATTCCGTGCTGCGGATAAAGCAAATGGCAGAGTTCATGTACGAGAACATAATCGATACTGTGAACAGGGGCTTTTACCAATTCTGTATTTAAGAGGATAACACCATTTGGCGAACAACTTCCCCAGCGCTTTTTCATACGACGAAAACGCAAATGAGGCTTATCAGCTCCCAACTTTTGAAAGATCGGCCAAAACTGGAATAAACGACGACTTAGCAGCAATTTGGCATGTACTGTATACCAATTCAGCATTAATTGCTTGGCTTTTTCATTATTCGGATAATCCGGTAATTCCATCTCAAAAAAGCGGCCTTTAAGTCGCACTTGTGCCGCTTCTCCTTTTCTGATACGTAGCCGATATTGCCTTCCCAAATAATAATGTGTTTCACCGCTTACATATTTGGGCTCCGGCTGTATTGGATGGAATTGTTCAAAGTAGTTTAACTGGCGTACAATCCAGGGAAGACGCTTTACAATACGCTTTTGGACTTCTTCAGCAGAGTATGCATCAGGGGATTTGGCACTAATAGTTAAATCAGGATGAACCGTGATGGACAGTCGTTTACGATCGCTGAAAGTGACATGCACCTTAAGCTTGCGCCTTCCATAAGGTATTTCCAGAATAGTCATTATAACTTCCGCTCTCTGGCAATACTCAGACATTCCTCCATAATATGGTCGATATCATCGAAAGTAAGTTCAATTCCAGTATATTCTTTAAATTCAAATAGATAATCTTCCATATCGTTACGCATGCGATTCTGAATATCATTATTAATTTCCCAATTCACTACTTTATTACGATTGATAATATCCTGGATAGACAGAGCGGCATCGGCCAGACGAGCTTCGATAGCATCGCTTTCACCAATAAATCTTTGTAAAACATCCTTTAACGTCCCGTAATATGCTTTAGCGACATCATGTTGTTTAAGCTTTTCCGGAATCTGATCACCCGTTCGATTTACCACAGCCTGCATGATCTCGCTGACTTTTTTCAGGTATTCCGTGGCTTTAAGACGCTTTTCACGATATGCCCGGATTGCTTCATCGAGTAAATCAGAAAACCGTTTATAAAAGGCTGGATCCTCTTTCATCCGCTCATGAATGGTACGTGCGGTTCGATGGGCAATTGTATCCGCTTTAGCTGCCGGACTAACCAGTTTTTCAATTTCTTTATTAAAAGCATCTTTATCAAAGATATTTACCAGCGGTGTGATTTTCTCTATTTGGCCAGTGCCGATATGCGTATCCAACAATTTTTGAATTTTAGGTTCATAATCAGCAAAATCCACTACTTCTGCATAGCGTCGTCGCACGGAAGCCCGTAACTTTGAAAAGAATTTTAGATCCGCACGATAGCGCTCTATTTTATCTGTAGCCGTTTCCTCAAGAAACTTCATACTGGACATTGCAATCGCTAAGGTTTTAGAGAAGGCCGTCAACCGTTCATAGAACTTATCGCGTAATTCCTCATCCGCTAGTAACTGTTCATATTCTTCTTCGTCCTGTTTGTTTTTGACCTCCTTGAAAGTATCCCTTAATAAGCTGTGTTTCTGCGGCAAACTGGCAACCTCTTTTTGAATATCGGTGAGAATATCTGCTACATCACCGGGATCAAACTCAGGTAGTGCGCTGTACAAATCGAGCGCATGATCCAAATTTTCCAATACACCTCTATAATCGATGATATACCCAAAGTCTTTCTTCTCGAACAGACGATTTACACGGGCAATAGCTTGCAACAAAGTGTGGTCTTTGAGCTTCTTCGTTAAATATAACACCGTATTTCGCGGGGCATCAAACCCTGTAAGTAATTTGGACACAACAATAATAATTTCAGGCCTATCGCCGTATTTAAAAGCGTTGATCAACTGCTTATTATATTCCTTCTCGCTACCATACTTTCGCATCATACCGGTCCAGAAACGCTGGACTTCCAGCTTGTTCTCTTTATATAACCTAAATTTCTAAAGTTCTTTATTTTT
>CAZIBE010000116.1:0-11862 GCA_964536685.1 uncultured Calditrichaceae bacterium
GCACAGTCATATATGTTCCATTTTAATTAATGGTATGTAAACGCATAAAAAACAGCCGCCCTAAATTAAAGTTATTTTTAAAGTTATTCCCCTCACCCCTCGGCTCCCCTCTCCCAAACTTGGGAGAGGGGACGGCCACAAAAGTGGCGGCTTTCGCCGGGGAGAGGGTAAACAAAACTTAATTTTTCAAAGGTTTCTACTTAATACTTATTATTTAATACTAAAACCTATTCCCCCGTAACCAGCTTAAGCAATTGCTGATTTTGCTGTACGGCGTCTTTCTCGCTCACATACACTTCCTGTACGGTGCAGTCACAGGGCGCTTTGATGATGTTCTCCATTTTCATCGCTTCTAGCACCAACAGGGGGTCGCCTTTGGCAATGGTTTCTCCGGCAGCGGCATGAATTTTAATGACCAATCCCGGAATGGGCGCCTTGAGCACCTGTTCTGCCGGACCTTGATGGGAACTCTTGACCAGCTCTTTAAGTTTACGCTGGCGTTCATCTTCCACCTGCACAGGAAAATACTCGCCCAGCACATGCACATGAGACAGCTCGCCGTTGCGCACTAAATGCACAATGTAGGCGCGGTTATTTTTGATCAACGAGTAACGGCCGTCGCCGAGCGCTACCATGTCATAATCGACCGGCTGGCCATTTTGAAGCAGTCGGCGTTCGTCTTCTTCTATGACGTTCTCAAATTCAAAATTTTGCTCTTTTATTGTGGCGTAGATTTTCATAGCGACCTCAAAGCCTGTTTGCGGTGGATAGTTTTCCATTTGGATTCCGGTAGTTGCCCGTTGCCGTTCATAGTGATAGCGGAAGAGAGCTTAGTGCGCTCCTGCTCTTCGATTTTATTGAGCACCGCGCTGAAGGCGGCAATCTCGGCGGTTTCCCGGCCGGTTTGAAAGAGTTCCTCGCCGTACTCCTCGATGAATTTAGTGGTGAATTTGCCGCTGCGAAAGGCCGGATGCTCTAACACACGAATTAAAAAGGGAATAGTGCTGTGGATGCCTAAAATTTCGTACTCGCGCAAGGCCCGCAGCATGCGTTGTATAGCTTGCTCACGGTCGCGGCCCCAGGCCACTAATTTGGAGATCATGGGATCGTAATAAAGCGATATCTCACTGCCCTGCGTAACGCCGCTATCTTCACGGATGCCCGGTCCGTCGGCCGCTTTTAAAAAGAGAATCTTTCCCGGCGAAGGGGCAAAATTATTCTCCGGATTTTCGGCATATATACGGCATTCCACGGCATGCCCCCAAAACGATTGCAGACTTTCCGTCTGCGTCATGGGTTCGCCGGCGGCAATTTTGATCTGCTCGGCAACCAGGTCCAGGCCGGAGACCATCTCCGTTACCGGATGTTCCACCTGCAAACGCGTATTCATTTCCAAAAAATAAAAATGGCGATGTTTATCCACTAAAAATTCAATGGTACCGGCGCCGCGATAGCCGCAGGCCTGCGTGGCGCGAATGGCGGCTTGTCCCATCTCCCGGCGCAGCGTTTCATCGAGTAACGATGAGGGCGACTCTTCCACCACTTTTTGATGGCGCCGTTGAATGGAGCATTCGCGTTCGCCCAGATGGATGACGTTGCCTTGCGCATCGGCCAGCACCTGAAACTCAATGTGCCGGGGTTCTTCCACAAATTTTTCGATATAAACCGAGGCGTCGCCAAAAGCGGCTTTGGCCTCGCGGGCGGCGCTTTCCATGGCTTCCACAAATTCCTCGTCGCCGGACACCAGACGCATACCCTTGCCCCCGCCGCCGGCCGAAGCTTTTATCAAAATAGGATAGCCAATTTCGCGGGCGATGCTACGGGCTGTGGTCACATCGTCAATAGCGTCGGCGGTACCGGGTACCGTTGGCACATTATGCCCGGCCATCAGTTTGCGGGCGGCTGTTTTACTGCCCATCAGGCGAATGGCCTGCGCCGGCGGCCCGATAAAAGTCAGTCCGGCTTGTTGCACGGCCTCGGCAAAGTCGGCGTTTTCCGATAAAAAGCCGTATCCGGGATGGATAGCCTGCGCGCCGCTTTGTTTGGCTATTTCCAGAATTTTCGTCCAGTTCAGGTAACTTTCCTGCGAAGTTATCCCGCCCAATGGATACGCCTCGTCGGCATGATACACAAAGGGGCTTTTGCGATCGATTTCCGAAAAAATGGCAACACTGTTGATGCCCATTTCCCTGCAAGTGCGCATGATGCGCACGGCGATTTCTCCGCGGTTGGCAATAAGAATTTTTTTAAACATACACATTCCGTTGTTTGGTTTTTAATCGACTAAAGAATATAGCTTGTTAGGCAAAACAAATCAATTGTGTTCGCGGTTGCTTTACAGTCAATAGAACAAAAAATGCGAGACTACCACTGAGCTCCCAGAGCAGGCAGAGATTTTTTTATTCGTTCATTTTTGCTTCAATTCCTTTTACTTTTGATGAATTGTTCTGTCTTGAAGTGAATTATTTTTTTCCTCTGAGCCATCTGTGCTTTCTGCGGGCAACAAAGAAAAAGTTTAAAAAGTACAGCTGAGGGCGCAGAATACACCGAGATTTTTTAATTTTTTCCTCAATATCCTCAGTGCGCTCTGTAATCAATAAAGGAAGGCGTCCTAAAAACTTGTTTGCGCCATAATACTTATAAAAGTTAAATTTAAACATTGTTAAATTCGGAAGGCATGATGTCAAAATTTTTATCGATTTTGTTAATCTGGGTGTGCACTCTATTGCCCCTTAAACTTACTGCCGGGGAAACGCACTATTATTTTTATCATCCGGAGATCTCTTACGGCTCCGAATATTATTCCACACCGTTCAGTTTGCTGCTGAATGGCGGTTATGACATTCTGCGCAATGGCAGTCATCAGAACAACGGCGAAACCAACAATATTTTTCATTTAGATTATCGGCAGGGCTTCAGAAATGTTTGGGATAATATTTCCAGTCCGGCTTACCATATCAGCCGTTACGGCTGGAACCGTTTTCTGACCGAGGAAGTCATCCCTACCAGCCTGAGTCAGGACAAAGGGCAATGGATTCCCAATTACGGCCACCATATTTTAGGCAGCGGCATGCTCTACGTACGCATGGCCGAGTGGTACGACTATCACGGCTATCCTCATCCCTACTGGCTGTCCTTTTTAACCACTACTACTTACCAATTTTTAAATGAAGCGTTAGAAAATAACCACGCCAACACAACTAACGTGGATCCCATTGCCGACCTGCTGATTTTTAATCCCCTGGGATTTATCGTCTTCAGCTTTGAATCTGTTCGTCGCTTTTTTTCCGAAACCGTACCTATGTACGACTGGTCGCTGCAACCGGTCTTCGACCCCCGTCATCACGTGCTGGAGAACGCCGGTCTGCAATTTGTATTCACCTATCCCCTGCCTTTTTCCGAACAATACAGCCTGTTTTTTTATTACGGCATTTACGGCATCGGCGGGATTACTTACTCTTACAATAAAGAATATAATTTTTCAATAGGCGCCGGTACGGTAGTCAATCGCTTAGAGGAGCACGTTCTGCACAATTCGCGCACTGTTACCGGCATAACGGATGGCGCTATCGGCTTTTTTTACGATCACAACCACTCGCTGATGACAGCGCTGTTGATCACCGGTCCAAGATTATATAACGCGCGCCTGAATATTTATCCGGGATTCATTCGTTGGGGCAGTTTTCAACCGGGAATGTACCTGGCCTTCGGCGAATGGGACGGTTTTCGTATGGGTCTAAGTCTGGCCCGTGTTCCACTGGGGATTTCCTACGGAACCCTGATACGCCGGAAATAAAAAAAGCCCCGGCTAAAATAACCGGAGCTTTTGGGGGCTTTATGGTAGGATTTTAATTTTTCTTATCATCGTCTACAACTTCATAATCGGCGTCTTCCACCTTAGCTTCTTCACCTGCCGCCGGTTCCGGTTCCGAAGCGGCTTCAGCCTGCGGACCGCCTGCCGCGCCGGCAGCTTGTTCGGCGCCCGGCTGCGCACCGCCCTGAGCGTAAAGTTTTTGGGCAATCTCATTCCATGTTTTATTCACGCCGTCAATGGCCGATTTCATTTCATCCACATTATTCGCTTTCACCGCTTCCTTCAACCGGCCTAAGACGGTTTCTAATTTTGTCTTATCATCCGGCTGAATTTTATCCTTCATCTCGTCCATCTGTTTTTCAGTCTGGTAGATGATCGTATCAGCCTGGTTTTTGGTTTCGATTTCTTCCTTTTTACGCTTGTCTTCAGCGGCATGCGCCTGAGCTTCTTTCTTCATGCGTTCGATTTCTTTCTCATCCAGACCGCTGGAAGCTTCGATGCGGATACTCTGTTCTTTGCCGCTGGCCTTGTCTTTAGCCGTTACATGCAAAATACCGTTGGCGTCCACGTCAAAGGTAACTTCGATTTGCGGAATGCCGCGCGGCGCCGGCGGTATGCCGTCCAGAATAAATTTACCTAAAGTGCGGTTATCCGCGGCCATAGGACGCTCGCCCTGCAGGATGTGAATTTCAACCGTTGTTTGATTGTCAGCCGCCGTGGAGAAGATTTCCGTTTTCTTGGTTGGAATGGTCGTATTGGCTTCTATCAATTTAGTGGCCACGCCGCCCAACGTTTCAATTCCCAGAGACAGCGGAATTACATCCAGCAAGAGCACATCTTTCACCTCGCCGGTTAGTACCGCGCCCTGAATGGCTGCGCCGATGGCTACTACTTCGTCGGGATTAACGCCTTTATGCGGCTCTTTGCCGAAGAATTCTTTAACCACTTCCTGCACTTTGGGGATACGCGTTGAACCGCCGACCAGAATCACTTCGTCAATGTCCGACGTCTTCAAACCGGCGTCTTGTAAAGCCAGTTTACACGGTTCCATGGTACGTTGAATCAGATCGTCCGTCAATTGCTCGAACTTTGAGCGGGACAGACTGAGCGTAAGATGCTTAGGCCCCGATTCAGTAGCCGTAATGAAAGGCAGATTGATTTCCGTCTGCATGGAAGAAGAGAGTTCGATCTTTGCTTTCTCGGCCGCTTCTTTTAAACGCTGTAAGGCCATGGGGTCTTTACGTAAATCTACGCCTTCCTGATTTTTGAATTCATCGGCCATCCAGTCGATCAAACGCTGATCGAAATCATCGCCGCCCAGATGGGTATCGCCGTTTGTAGATTTCACCTCGAAGACGCCATCGCCGATTTCCAGAATGGAGATATCGAAGGTACCGCCGCCTAAGTCGAACACGGCGATTTTTTCATCTTTTTTCTTGTCCAGTCCGTAAGCCAGCGAGGCAGCCGTTGGTTCATTAATGATCCGCTTCACATCCAGACCGGCAATTTTACCGGCGTCTTTAGTAGCCTGACGCTGGGCGTCATTAAAATAAGCCGGAACGGTAATAACCGCTTCGGTCACTTTTTCGCCCAAATAATCCTCAGCCGTCTGACGCATCTTTTGCAGAATCATTGCGGAGATTTCCGGCGGAGAATATTTTTTATCGCCCACATCCACCATTACCACATCATTAGAGCCTTTTTCAATTTTGTAAGGGACCTCGTTCATTTCGTTACCAACCTCATGGTAAAAACGGCCCATAAAGCGTTTTATTGAAAAAATTGTATTTTGCGGATTAGTTACAGCCTGCCGTTTAGCCGGAGCTCCGATTAAGCGCTCGCCTTTTTTAGTAAACGCCACTACCGACGGCGTAGTTCTGGCGCCTTCGGAGTTGGGGATTACCACCGGCTCTCCGCCTTCCATGACTGCCACAACCGAGTTTGTCGTACCCAGGTCAATTCCAATTATTTTTCCCATTTGTATTTCCTCCTTTCAAGAATTGTTGTCTAAATTATTTTTTCTCTCTCTGAAATGCAATACACGTGCCAAAGAGATAAACCCTACACAATCCTTTAAATAACAACAAGTTGACAACAATATAAACTAAACGGTCATAAAAAAGAGGCGGGTCATGATGTCAGATTTTTGGCAGAGATGTCTGTCCAAAACAAAAACAACCGCCCCCGATAACTGAGGCGGTTGTTTCTTTTAGTTAGTTTTTCTCAGGGATTTCCATGAAGGCCAGGCGATCAAAGATTTCATCGCCTTGTTTGCGGCGCAATTTCAACCGCACCACGTCTCCCGCTTTAAAATCTTTAATGCGATCATAAAAGTCTTCAACCGATTGTACTTTTTTGCCGTTCAGTTCCATGATCACATCCCCGCGGGAAAGATGTGCATGCGCTGCCGGGCTGTCGTCCTCCACGCCCAGAACCAGCGCGCCGCCGGTTACTTCAAGCATATTCATTTCCCGCTCTTCAAGATCACGAATCTTCATACCCAAATTCGGAATAGATTTCTTCGATCCTTCTTTTTTAGTTTTAGAACCTTTTTTATCCTTGGAATGGCTCTCCTGCAACACAGCGGTAACCGTTTTTGTCGAGCCATCGCGCCATAGTACCAAGTGCACTTTGTCGCCCGGATTGTGTGTTCCTATTTTACTTTGCAATTCATTGGGTTTATTCACCTGCCGGCCTTCCACACGTAAGATAACGTCGCCTTCTTTAATTCCGGCTTTATCGGCGGCGCTGCCCTTTATTACGCTGGTTACCAACACGCCTTCCGGCTTTTTCAACTTAACGCCCTTGGCTGTAACCGGATCGACTGCAGAAATGTAAACGCCCAGATATCCGCGGCGCACTTCGCCGTATTTTTTTAAGTCGCTTACAACCTTTTTAGCGATGTTAATCGGAACGGCAAACCCATAGCCCATGTAATAACTGGTACGCGTAGCAATGGCTGTGTTCACGCCAACTACTTCGCCGTTCAGATTAACCAGCGCTCCGCCGCTGTTGCCGGGATTAATAGCGGCGTCGGTCTGGATAAAATTTTCGATGCTGTTTACATTGTTTTTACTACGAATAATATTAATATCGCGGTGCAAAGCGCTTACGATGCCGGCGGTTACCGTAGACGTCAATTCCAAAGGATTACCAATAGCCATGACCCATTCGCCGATTTGCAGATTATCCGAATTGCCCAAAACAGCCACCGGCAAATTTTTAGCGTCAATTTTAATCAGCGCTATTTCCGTAGAAGGATCGTTGCCGATTAATTTAGCTTTGAATTCACGATCGTCGATTAGCTTAACCTTCAATTCATCCACGTCTTCCACCACGTGATTATTAGTAAGAATGTAACCGTCCGAACTGATGATGATGCCGGAGCCCAGTCCTTTTTGCTTCATTTCCGGCTGATGAAATTGATCCTGCGGCATTTTCCCGCCGAAATCACGGAAAAAGTAAAAGAAAGGATCCATCTGCATCTTAACGCTCTTGGTTGTGTAAATAGACACAATGGCCGGACGCACCTTCTTGACTATCTTGGTAAACATGGTATTTGGATTGAAATTAGCCGCATTCAAATTAGGGCTGGAAGCGGCTGAATCCGGCTCCGTGTAAATTTTTTCCGATACGGGATTAGCCAGAGATTTAGAATCCAGATTGAAGTTCGTCGTTAAAACCACGCCAATCACTACTCCGATAGTGATCAATCCCAGCACTACCGCAAATGAATTTTTTAAACGATTCATCTTCCCACCTCCTTTCGACATGGCGCTTGCGCCCTGTCAGTATTAGTTCATTTTATTAATTTCTACTTTTACTAAAAAATCAACTTACCCTGTTTGGTAAGGCACGGCCATTTTTTCTACAATAGCAAAATTTTTTCAAGCGCTTTCCCGGGAGTTGTCATTGCGCTCAGGAAGAACCGTTGTCTTCGTTACTTCCTTTTTAAAACAGATGTTATTAACGAAATCGCGTTTAAAAAGTTCAGATTGAAAAGTTGCCAATCTGAAGTTGCCGCTTCTTAATCATTCGCAGCGCAAACTACAAAAATCGTACCACTCCTATTTTAAGCGAAATTACGTTTCTTTTTCTCTTAATCTTAAGTATAGATTTTAAAAATCTTGTCAATATGTCACATTTTGGCAGAAAACAAATAATTGCGCAGTTTGATCAACTATTTAAAAGGCTGCCCTCCCAAGGACAATTTCGCTCCCATCGCTTTAACGAGCCATTGTTTTTACTGAGCGCTTAATTCCCTTTTAAGAATGGAACCGGCTTTTGAAGTTAACTATTTTTATTTTAACTGGAGTTGTCTCGTTTTCCTTGATCATTTTACCTAAATTAAATAAACTGTGTTGTAACACTTAAAGATTCCCGGTAGCACAAATAAATCTAATAGACGGTTAAACCATGGCCCGCAAAAAGTACATCATCGACGGATTCAATATCGGATATAAGATTTCATCCGTAGTTCCTTTACTGCGGCAAGGCAGCGTGAATGACGCCATCCAGAGAATCCTTGATTTTGTGGCCGGCGCTTTGCCGGATAATGCCGCTGCCACGGTAGTGTTTGACGGACAACCAACGGCCTGCGAGCATTTTCGCGTTCCGAATAAAATCACCATTCGTTTTTCCCGCTATCCGCAAAAAGCCGACGACATCATGCGCCAGTTTTTACGACAAACTTCCGCTGCCGCAAGCTGGACAGCGGTCACTTCGGACAGGGAAATCCTAAATACGGCGCGCGATATGGGCGCCCAGGTACTGTTAGCGGAGGATTTTATCGCTCGCGGGCACAGTGCAAATGCACAAGAACAGAAGAGTGAAGCCAGCGCACAAAAATACAATCCTTCCTCTGTGGATGTGGATTACTGGCTCAAACAATTCGGCGAAGGCGGTCAGGAATGACCTGGGCGCTGAAAGACAAATCACGCAGCTATGTTTTCTTTTTCTGGATTGGCTTCCTCATAGTGCTCATTATGAATATTCTGGTATGGCTCTATCTGAATCAGGTGGAAGCCCAATTCCGCAACAATTTGCAGAATCGTCTGCAGGACAGCAATCAGATTCTGGGGCGCTTAGTAAACCGTTACAATCAGGACGTTAATCTGGAAACGATTCTGCCCGGCGATCGCAGTTCGCTGGCTTATTTTTACTTTCAACAGCCGTTAGATGAGATTCGCCTGCAAACTCACTTACAATCCATTGTACTGCTTTCCACCCGCGGCGATATTCTGATTTCTTCCCCCGAACAAATTAGCCGGCAAAAAACCAGCAGCGTAATCCAGAGGGCGGAGTTTAAAGCCGCCATACAGGGAAAGGCGGTAGTCTCGGAGGTGGAAGAATATGCCGGTGAAAAATTCATGAGCGCCTTTGCCCCCATAAAAAACGACGACGGTTTTATCATCGCCGTGCTGGTTAGCGAGGCTAAAGCAGACTATTTTAGCGTACTAACGCAACTGCGCAACCGTATTTTCACCTTCAGCCTGCTTAGTTTTGTTGTAATTTTGTTCACCGCCTTTTTTCTGTTCCGAATGATTCGGCGCAGTATGCAGTACCAGGCGGAAATCAAGGATCAGGAACATTTGGTGCAGTTGGGCACCATGGCCTCCACCGTGGCGCACGAGTTGCGCAATCCCTTAGGCATCATCGAAGGAGCAGGCGATTTAATCAAAAAAAAGTACGGCAACGGCAACGATGAAATCTTTCGTTACATTTCCGACGAGGTGCAGCGCTTGAATCGTTTAATAGATGATTTACTGCGCATTTCGCGCACACCGCAGTTGCATATTACAGAACTAAACATCGGGGAACTGGTTCAGCGCCTGAAGATGAGCCTGAGCGAGCCGGAACGCAAACGGTTGGTTGTCAACATTGAACCGCGCAAACAATCGTTCCATACAGATGCAAACCTGATCGAGCAGGCGCTGCTGAATTTATTACGTAATGCCGCGGAAGCGGGCAGCGACGGTAAGCAAATGCATCTGTCTTTTGCCGCCGATAAGAAAAAATATCTTAAAATTATATTGCACGATGAAGGCCCCGGGGTTCCTCAGGATATTCAGGATAAAATATTCGAGCCCTTCTTTACCACAAAAGAAAAGGGCAGCGGTTTGGGATTAGCCATAACCAAACACATCGTTACACATCTGCAGGGTGAAATTTCGCTGACATCCAAATCAGGTAAAGGCACTACCGTGGAAATTCTTCTCCCGGACCTGCAACCGCTTAAAGTTAAAGGTCACAACTAAGAAATGTTTGCATTCTTTATACCTGCGGTCGGTTACGCCGAAATCCATTACCGTTTCCGCTATTTTTTCAGCCTGCTTAAAAAAGCTCAGCCGGAAATCGTCGCCGATCTGCCGCAGCGCGTTCAAAAGTCCGCAGAGCTGCCGCTGCTTATTGTTATCAAGGACGCCGATCGCTACCCGATTATGCTAAAATCGGTTACTATTTTTGCCGATAAAAAAGAGCTGCGCCATGAAATCCTAAATAAAAAAATTAACGCGCCATACTACGATTTAATTCTTCCTTTAAAAACAAATGAATTAGCGGCAGGGGATCATTTGTTTGATGTGAAAATTGAATACCGCTGCGGCAAACGGAATTTCATTTGCTATAACGACAACTATCGCGGTCTTTCGCACGCCCCGCTAACCTGCCATATCAGCGCCCGGCCTTTGCCGCGCTTTGCCGGTTATATTTACGGCGATTTACATGCGCACAGCAATTACACCGCCGATCAGATCGAATTTGGCGCCTCGCTTAGGGCTACGGCCCGTCTGGCGCGCAGCATGGGGCTTGATTTTTTTGCGGCCACCGATCATTCCTACGATCTGGACGACATGCCGGGGGATTATTTGCAGAAAGACGCCAATTTAGGCAAATGGCGCGCCTTCAAAAGCGAAGTGCAGGATTTCAACAACGGGCGGAAGGACTTTTGCATTTTGCCCGGAGAAGAAGTAAGCGTGGGCAACGCCCGCGGGCAGAATATTCATCTGCTTGTTTTCAACAGTTCACGCTTTTGGCCGGGCAGCGGAGACAGCGGTGAAAAATGGCTGCGTTTCCGGCCGGATCTAGAGTTAGATGAAATTCTGCAGCATCTGGAAAACAGTGCGCTGGCCTTCGCGGCGCATCCGGCGGCGCGCACGCCGCATCTGCAGCGCCTGCTGATCAACCGCGGCGATTGGGGGCCTGCAGATATACGCTGCGGAGGACTAACCGGTCTGCAATTCATCAACGGCGGTACCGGTGAAGAGATTGCCCGCGGACTGAGCGCATGGACAACCTTGCTATTGGAAGGCCGTAAACTATTTCTTTTAGGCGGCAACGACGCCCATGGCAGTTTTTCACGAACGCGTCAAATAAAAACGCCGTTTATCTCGTTGCGCGAACACACGAACCATCTGTTCGGCTTCTGGCGTACAGGCCTGGCGCTGGAAGGCGGCACACTTAACATTGCAACCATCATTGCCGCCTTAAAAGCCGGCAATTATTTTGTCAGTAACGGCCCGGCTCTGCGCCTTCGTGTTTTCGGCGCCAAAGGAGAGCTGGCGATGGGACAATCAGGGACGCCCGCAGATTATTGCCGCATCGAAATAATGAGTAACGAGGAATTCGGTTCCATTGAAAAGGCGCGGTTGCTGGCCGGTTTTTTTAAGAAGGGCGAGGAACGCCCCATCTGGCAATATGTCCGCTCCGGAGAAGCGCTTGTTCTGACCAAGAAAATTGACATTAACGAACTGCAAGCGCCTATTTATTTGCGGGCAGAAGCGACTACTGCAAACCGGCGCGGCATATTCCGCGCTTACAGCAACCCCATCTGGATCGAGGCGCAGCGGGGATAAATTTGCTTTTGTTAAACAATGGCGTAATTTCAAGCGAAATTGAAAACGGAATTTCCGGTAAAATAATATAATTACCTAAACCGAGCGATTCTTGTTTGGGAAATCGTATAAATAAAGAATTGAAATCGTTGAAAAATTATGTTTTGTTTACCCTCTCCCCGGCGAAAGCCGCCACTTTTGTGGCCGTCCCCTCTC
>CAZIBE010000117.1:0-11812 GCA_964536685.1 uncultured Calditrichaceae bacterium
TTAGCATGCGCTATTATGAAGATTATCAAAATGCCGGGGTGCCGACTTTTCCATCGCAATATGGATACCGTGCAACACGCATCATTATTGCTTTGTCCAGTGTGGCGGCAGCTATCTCCATCGGAGCGGGTGCGTTTGCGCTGGGGCTTTCCTGGGGTTATTTGAGATTGCTTTCCGTGTTGGCGGTGGGCATCATCGGGTTAGCCTTACTTAGTGTTTACCAGCCGTCCGAAAAAGTAAATTTTGGACTGTTTAAATATGCATCCCTGTTTATGCTGGGATCAATGGTTATGATGACTATAGGAACATTGTAGTGCGCAAAATATCCGTTTTGGACAGAATTCTGTTTTTAATTACCGCACATGTGGCGGGAATCAAAATTGTAAGCGGCATGGAGCATCATAGCGCGTTATCCACAGGCTTTTATACGATTTCTTTCGGTGTGTTGGTTCTGGCCAGCATCATGCTGCTTTTATTTGGTTTCGAGTTGTTAACCAATCGTTTTGTGCCGGTGGTTACCACGCTTATTCCCATAACACTTTCCCTTGGCTTAGTGCAGGATTATCTGCCGCAAATGACTTTTTCGTATTCTCTGTTAATTGGATTGATTTATTGGCTTTCTGTGTGGGTTCGTTTTAAGGCTAATGAAAAAACAGCGGCTCTGGTGTTGGCATTGGTGCACGGCATTTCCGGCCTGTTGGTATTTGTACTGCCAGTTGTTTTATACGCCAATTACGGTTTGTCTGCAAGACTTTTGTTAGTCAGTATTGGCGGTCTGATTATTGGCATTGAAGGGGTGTTTTTAACTTTGCAAAAAATGGGTTATTTACGAATCGAACTAAATAAAATCTTTGCCTGGTTTCCGCTGATGTTATTAGCCGCAACATCGGCTTTTGTCGGCGGATTAAATATTTGAAAGGGAACGTAGTTCCTGTTTTAACACTAACCTAACTTAAGGAGGCTTTTTTATGATTAATGAAACCACAAAAATGCAGCGTACCATTATGGCTGTGACTGCCGTTGTCGCGGGACTTTTCATGATGTACGTGGCGCCTTCCGAAGCGATGCATACGCTTAAGATTGCCTTGCAGGAAGTAATGGAACGGCTGATTCCGTTCGATCCGGATTTTTATCCGGCCGTGCCGATTTTGGGGGCTACTTACAGCATCTGGATGGTTGCTCTGTGGTTGGGCGGCGCTTTTGCCGTTGTTTTGGCTAAAAAGGTGTATGACGGAGCGCAATGGGCCAGAAGTATATTACTGGGATTTTCTGCGCTTACGGCTGTTGCCGGAATGACCATGCTGATTCCCTGGATGGTTTTAGTGGTATCAGACTATTCCCATGGTCCGGTTCCGGGAATTTTACCTCCGCCTGTAGGCACTTCCGTAATGCCCCCGGTTATCTGGACTCTGGCTTTTGGCCTGCTCTTTTACTATGTTTTTCTGCTTCTGGACAACGATAGCCTTAAAAACAAAATCATTAAGCTGATTCCCTATACTTTCGTGGGAATCGTTGCCGGTATGGTGTTTATGAACGGTCAGCATGGCGTCCGTTATTTTATCTTTATTCCTGAAAAGTTAACGCCAAATCCACCAGGTGAATTCAGTCCCTTTGGAAATTTCTTCACTAATCTGGATTATTATAACGCCCTGGCATTAACTACGATTTCTCAGGCGCAATTGGATTCCATTAAAGTGGACCAGGTGGTGAATATCGTCAACAAAGCGCATCAGGTGGTACCGCAAATTGTTAAATTTTCCAAACCGACCTATGATCCAAATACCTTAGTTCTCTTGTTAGGCGGATATATGAACTACCTTGCATCGTATTTAATGATCCTGGCCATTCCCTTTTTAGCTTTAAAGAAAAAGTTCGGATACTATACGATTCTCGGAACTTCTCTGGCAACAGCATTAATTGGTTTTCAGGGGTATATCGTCCGCCATTCCTTTGAATGGGGTGTGGGTGGTTTATTGTCCTTAGCCTTGTTCGTCTTGTTTCTGATTCCCATATTTAAAAATTTGTTCATCGAAGAAAAAACAGCCTAATCAAACATTTAATCCGGAGATTTCTGTCTCCGGATTTTTTTAAAGATAACTTCTTAGGAGCCTGAAAATGAAAAAACTGTTTGTTATCTTCACCCTTTTGGCAACCATCTCGACGGCATTTGCAACAGATGGCGATCAGATGATCGGTATTACGGCCATGCAGTGGGCGCGTGGCGGCGCCATTGTGGCTGCGCCGGTTGATATCCCAAGTATGCTGTATAATCCCGCCGCCATTGGTGAAATAGGATTTAGCAAAATTGGATTTGACCTGAGTTTGGGCGTTTTGAATCCTCCGCGTAAAATCACCAGCGCACGTGGCACTACGGAGAGCAATTCCAATTTATACATGGGAATGGGCAACGGCCTTGCTGCCAAATTCTCCGATAAAATCATTCTGGGTATTGCCGCCGGAGGCGTGGCTGGAATGGGAGTAGATTTCCCATCAACAACGTTGCCAGATAATCCGGGAACGCCATTTCCGGAAAACACTTCTCTTGTTACTAAAAAAGGATTGTTGAAAATTGTGCCCACGGTTGCTTTTAAAGCGACGGATAAATTGATTATCGGTGTTTCTCTGCAAATCGGCCAACAATCTCTGGCTCTAAAGACACCGGGATTCATCATGCCGCAAACAGAGGCTTATGGCTTTGGTGGCGCTGTTGGCATGATCTATCATATTCTGCCCAACTTGCAGGCCGGCGTATCTTATACATCCAAGATGAGTATTGCCGAATACACCTTTAACGGCACCAGCCCCATGGCCGGAGAAGGCGAATATACGATGGAAATGAATAGTCCCCAGCATGCTGCTTTTGGCCTGGCTTTTAAACCCATCCCCAAATTACAGGTGGAAGCGGATGTGAAATGGTATAATTTTTCCGATGTAATGGGTAAAGTAGACCTAAAAGGGCCAAACGGGGTGGTTATTCCGCTTAACTTTGGCTGGGACGATCAAATGGTGTATGCCGTGGGCGCTAATTTTAAAGTTGTACCGGGCGTTTGTTTAAGAGCCGGTTATAATTACGGCAAAACGCCGATTGGTGAAGAAGACGTAGACAGCAATCTGGGAGCCATCGCTGTGGTTGAACATCATGTTTCCATTGGTATTTCCAAAAAATGGAATGATACGTGCAGTTCCACACTTTCATATACCCGCGGTTTCCATAACGAAGTAAAATCCAGTCTTACCCCGAACAAGATAGAAGCTGAACAGAATATTGGTTTTTTGCAGTTTAGTTTCCGTCTATAAATAATTTTTTTGTCTGTTAATAAATGGAGCCGTAATTTTGCGGCTCCATTTTTGTATTTACAAAAAGAATGGGACGCCTTATGATGATCAGAGAATTTATTAAAATGAAAACCAAAAAAGGATGTATAATTATGATGCTGTTGTTTTCTGCAATGACTGTGAATTCTTTGAGTGCTCAGGAAACCACAACGTTTCGTCAGGATTTCTACAAGGATGTGGAGCCGATTAAATTAATCGATCCGCTATCCTACGTGTTGGGCGCAACGGATAAGGATATTCCCTATGTTTACTCTTATACGGATATTATTAAGTACAGCGGACATTCCTGTCCTTCGGTTGCCGGCGCTTATAAGATGACGCAAATCGCGCTTAAGGAATTGTACGGCGAAGAAATGCCACAGCGCGGTCAAATTAAAGTAACCATGAAAGGCGCACCGGACGAAAAAGTGAACGGTCCCATCGCACAGGTGATTTCTTTTATTACTGGCGCTGCCAGTAACACCGGTTTTAAAGGAATGAAAGGGAAATTCAGCCGTTATAATTTATTAAACTTTGACGCTGACAATTCCCCTGCGGAAGACGTATGGGCGGAAGCGGTTTTTGAGCGTACGGATACCGGTAAAAAAGTCAATGTGGCTTATAAGTTGGGTGTAGTGCCCAATTTTCCGGAAATTGGGCAATTAATGCCGCTGGTTTTAAGCGGCAAGGCCACGCCGGAACAAATAAAGGAATTCGGCGATTTATGGCAAAAACGTGTGCGTATTGTTTTGCTCGATCCTCCCAATGGCGCATTTGTGGTAAGCCATCAGGAATAAGTTTTTGCTAAGGAATAGAGTACAAGAAAGCGTAATATGATGAGAAAGCCTCAAAAAATAACCATGCTATGGAAGTTCGCATTTTGGCCGGTACTATGGGTATTGGTGTTCGCGCCGGCTTTTTTCTGGCCGCTGTTCTTGCATGGTGTGTGGATGGTTGTAAGTTTATTGCTGGGCGTTATTTTGCTTGCTGTTTCGCTGTTTTTGACAGCTACAGGAGGGCGCACGTTAGCGAAATGGGGACACTATGAAGGCAGCAACGAGACGATCTGGCCGGACAAGTTTACGGATTCCGGTATTTTTAGCTGTATGCGTCATCCCATGCACCTGGGGCTGGCCCTCTTTCCGGTGGCGGTTGCATTAATCAGTGGCTCTGTGCCCGCCATTTGCAGCTCCGGATGGGGAGTTGCCGGCGCACTGTGGTTTGTGCTGCACATCGAAGAGAAAGATGCGTTAGGAAAATACGCCCAAATCTATAGCGATTATATGCAAAAGGTCCCGCCTTTTTCCCTGAGACGCGCTTGTTTAAAAAAGGCATTAACCATTTGGAAGATGTGAAAGAAAAGCGTGGGCAATCTCCATAAAATTGTTAATATGTAAGTTATGGGACTAAGACGAAACATGAGAAACAGAAGACGGCGTATGGTTAATACGTATAAAAACATTTTCTTTGTAGTTACATCTTTTTTCCTTCTTTTCGTAACCGACTGGGTTCAGGCTCAAACCGAGATTACCGGTTTTTTTGATGTTACACATACCTATCGGCTTATGGAAAAACAAACCGACGGGTTTAACATCAACCAGTTTGAAGTGGATATCAGCCGGGCCTATAAAGACCATCTTACCTTTGGCGCGGCAGTTGCCTATAATAGTGCATATAGCAACTTTGATTTAACCATGGCCTACCTGCACTATAATATATTTAAAGATGAAGTAAAACATCCCAGACGCACGGAAGAAGATGAGCATGCCGGCGTTGTAATCGGGAAATTTGATGTGCCAATCGGGCTGGATTATCTTTCCTATGCCTCGCCGGATCGGCCTGTTGTGAGTCAACCGCTAATCATCGAAAAAACCATTGCCGGTTGGAATGATGTGGGCTTCAATTTGCATCTAAATAAAAAGTATTTCCGATTCAATTTTAGTACAGTCAACGGATTTAACGAAGGTGTGAATTTTGTGGGGGATCTGGTGTTTAAGGTTACTTCCGGTTTTCAGTTGGGGATGTTTCATACATCGGATTTTAATAAAAAGATTAAACGCAAGAGCTGGATGAATGGCCTTAATATTTTTACTGAGCAGGGAATGTTTGAACTTAAGTCTGAATTTATCTGGTCAAGCGGTATCTATGGCGGCGAACAGGATACGCTAAATGAAAACCATTATCATAACGGATTTTATTTACAACTGGTGTCGGATTTAAGTAATAGCAGTATAGCCCTTCCCTTATTCTTTACCTTACGCTACAGCGTATGGCGGGACGAAAATACAAATAGCCCGGTGCTGCTTCCGGAAAAGATCACCCGCTATGTGACAGGCGTCGGGTATGATCTGAATGATTATGTCAGCTTGAGGCTGGAGTATCTGATGGAGAAACCCGACAAAGAACAGCGCTTTGATCGTTTAACTGGGCAGTTGGTGGTTGGTTTCTAAGGTTGGGAGGAAGGAGCTAAAGTCGAAAGAGAATGGAAAATGGGAATTAGAAAAGAGGCAACTTCTATAAATTTTGAATTGTGAATTTTGAATGAAATAGCCAAGGGCGATGACCAATGAACGGTTGTCGCTTGCCGGTCTTCAGCGGCCTTTTTTCCCGGCCTTGTTCATAGGCCATTACCCCCTTTTTTAATTCAATATTCAACATTCATAATTTTCTAATATCGTTCATTATTATAATAAAGGGAGGCTGTTATGAGCAGAATCTTCTTTATGCTTGGTTCTCTGTTTGCTGCACTTAGCGTGGCGTTAGGCGCATACGGTGCACACGGAGGTTCACGTTTAATCGAATTACATCAGGCCGTGGTTACCTATGGTAAGGCCTCGCGCTACAATATGTATCACGCCTTAGCTTTGTTTGCCGTGGCCTGGGCGCTGGAGAAATGGCCGGAACAGAAAAAATTGTTAACGCCGGCCGGCTGGCTGTTGGCGACTGGTATGGTACTTTTTTCCGGATCACTTTATATACAGTCGTTAACCGGAATAAAGTTTGGCTACATTACGCCCGCGGGTGGTGTGTCCTTTATAGGCGGCTGGCTGTTGATGGTTTGGGCGGCATGGAAGGCTAAATAATTTTTTAGAAATCATATCTATTCTAATATTCGGCATTATTTATTCAACGATGCATTTGAAGTCAGAAAGATAGTAATAGGTTTCAAAAAAATACCGGGAGTGTAATCAACCAAAAAGGGAGGACATTATGGTCCTGAAATTTTTTTTGGCCTTGATCTTAAGCGGCTCGTTGCAGGCACAGGTGCTGGGCGCTTGCGGGGGCGATCAGGCCAGAGGAGAATTGGTAAAAACACCGGTTAGGCAGGAACAGAGTGCATCGCCTCAGGTACAGCCCATGCCTCTGCCCGGAGACCAGGCTATTGATTTCCAGTTGCCGGCAGTAGTCGGTAACGACATTAAGAATGTTAAACTATCCGACTATGCCGGCAAATGGCGCGTGCTGTGTTTCTTCCCGGCAGCGTTTACTTTTGTCTGACCGACTGAACTATCCGCAGTTGCGGAAAAGTATGATGTATTAAAGAAGATGAATGTGGAAGTTATAGCCGTAAGCACCGATACCCATTTTTCACACTGGATGTGGAAAAAGACCTCACCGACTATTAAGAATGTAAAATATCCTATTTGCGGCGACCCCAGCGGCGCTGTTTCGCGCGCCTATGGCGTGTGGAACCCCAAATCAGGCCTGAATAAACGCGGCCGTTTTATAATCAATCCACAGGGAAAAATAATGGCCGTAGAGGTTCTTACCGATCCAGTTGGAAGAAATGTCGATGAATTAATTCGGCAAATAAAAGCCATGCAAACCGTGGTTGAAAATCCGGGTAAAGCAGCGCCGGCAGGCTGGAAACCCGGGGACAAACTCATCGGAACCGGTAAGGATTTTATCGGAAAATATTAAGCAGTTTAAACGTCTCTGACTCCCGGCAGAGGCGTTTTTTACTGTTTCGGCCCCATGGGCATATTCCCTCCGAGTATTTGTAATCAATATATAAAGAAGATATCCTGTTGTAAATGTGGCAGAGATAATCCGAATCAGAGGAGCAATTAAATCCAACTAAAAGGAGTTGGGAAATGGTTTTTCCCGATACTGAAATTCTATTCCTGTGGGCGCAAACGTGCCAACATACCCACGCGGCTGCTGGATACTAAAAATCCATACAACCAGGCAAAACCGGCCAAAGAGTGCATCATGGGATTATTGAGAATACTGAATATAACTCCCAAAAAAATCAAACCTGCCGGGACAGATAGTTTTAATCCGGGGAAAATCTTATTTAAATCGAACAGCACTAAACTTAGGCTGGTCATGGCTAAGGCCTCTATGGCTAATACCATAAAAGTCTGTACAGGGAAGGGCGAAAAAATGGCGCTGGCCAGCATTAATATTCCGGCTATGGCCATTTTTAGTTCTTTGGTATTTTGATACAGGCACAGAAGGCCGTAAGCTAAAACACCTTTTATTATGGCCCAGAAAATGGTGGTCACCGCTATGGGCAAATCCATAGAAAGCCAGGGCGCAGCCACAACAAACAGAGCATAAAAAACACCTAAACCCAAACCGAGGGAGAGTGCCTTAAAACATTTGGCATGGTTTAAAATTGTTTTTTGTTTCATTTTAGTTAAATCTCCAAAATAAAAACAAAGGCGCCCTGCAAAACGCAGGGGCCTTTGCAAGTTATTACTAATAAGCTTTTTGAGCTGTTTCAAACAATTCTTTTTCGACGGCGTCTAATTCTTCAAAGTTACCGTCTGCTTTAATTTTTTCTAAGCGTGCCAAAGCCATGGATTCGGAATTCATGGACAGTAACTCCATGGGTTTAACGCCCACATTTTTCGCGCCTCTCTTAACGGCCCAAATAAATGCAGCAATCCAAAATAATATGTAAAGCGCATAAATCAAAACCTGAATGGTATGACTACTGGGCGCTACCATAGCAGGGAAAAAGGTCGTGCTGGTGTAGGGAGAGCTACCCATTAACCCGTCCCAGAAGCCACGATTAAGCGTGTAGGGCAGATAACCAACATAAAAGAACGGCCAAATCAGAATGCCGGTAATATACAATAAACCGGTACGGCCGTAATTACGGAACTCGCAACCAATCATTAAAAAGGTGCCTAATCCCAGAAGTAGGCCGCCAAAAATATCCATCGATAACGATGTCATAGTACGGATGGAAACCCCGGTATTATGAAAATGCAAACCGGTATTGGCCGCAAATTGTTCGGCAAAGGCTTTAGTGGCCCAGTGATGACCTTCCATAATGCCAAAGAAAGCAAAGGCCAGAAAAATGACCGTGCCGATAATAGCGATGTGTAAGCTAAGAGCCGCAAACGGCTGATAAGAAACGAACACCGTACGAATGGAAAAGGGCATGCGCAGGAAGTTGGCTCCTTTTCGCTCGCCACGCTCGGCGATATTGCCTAATTCCGGATTGATTAAACCGCACTCGGTGCCAAAACCGGTTTTGGCTACGGATGCGCCCAATAGCACACCGACTACCAGTAATAAGGCGATATTGGGCAGGTTCTTCATGGTCAACATGGCTTTGAATAATTTTGTCTTTTCAAAGCTGGAAGCAAAGCCGGCCTGTACGGCAAAATCGTTTCCAAACAGAGCGTTGTATGCAAAGAGTACACCCAAAATAATCATAAAAGCGAGCAGACCTTTGAACAACCATGATTTAGTTCCTGACTCTTTAGGATCAAATGTTAAGCCGTCAGCCCAACCCATTTTTTGAGCCTGGCTTACATACCACTTGGTATCCTGACTTTTAAAATACTGGGAAAGATTCAGTTGTCTAAGTATGGCAAAACCCGCCAAGGCACCGATGGTGGCAAAAAACATCACGACCCAGCTTTTAACATTCATGGCCGCAAAACCGCCCAACAAATGGTGCAGCGTACAGCCGCCGGCCACACGTGTTCCCCAGGCAAAAAAGAAAGCACCGAACGCTGTGGAAATTAGCATTGCTTTGGGATATTTTACCCATCCGCGGTATTCCCCTTCCAGCCAGGCAAAGACCAAAGCCGAGATAAGCGCGCCGATGATTACCCATTGAATTGATGGTTGATAATCGGCCTTAGTAGCAATCAAGCTGCCGCCAAATACGGTAGATTCGGCACCGGCCAACATACGCGCCATACCGCTGGTTACACCTACGAATTTGTGCTTGGCGTGTCCTAAAGGCAAAAATAAAAAGTTAATGACCTCGGCTATACCGGTCATTAAACCGGCGGTCCACCAGGGCCACTGCCTTTTTAGCCAGCTTGAACCGGCATAGCCGTCTTTAAACGAACCGCTTTGCTCCTGAGTTTTAGCCCCGGGAGCGGCTTGTGTTAAAACCTCTGCCATTTTTAAGTTCCTCCTTCATTTGGTTAAGTGAAATACGTTGGTTTATTTAAGCATTTATTGATTAAAATATTTTCATAACTGCTTTGGCGATAAAAAAACCACCACCGAAGAGCCACAGATAAATAATACTCGCCAGATAGATAGGCTTTAACCCCACGCCTTTAAAATTTTCCACATTGGTTTCCATGCCCAGCGCCGTCATGGCCATGGTCAGGGCAAAGGTGTCAAAGTCATTGATTACGCTTACAGCAGTGTCCGGCAATAGATTCAAAGAATTGAATCCGGCTACTAAAATAAAGAAAACTGCAAACCAGGGGATGGTGATTTTTTTGGCCTGACCGTTGTTAGTACGGGCAAATTTTCGCGCCAGCCACCAACCTAAGATCAACAGGAAGGGCGCAATCATCATTACCCGAATCATTTTTACGATCACGGCTGTTTCGGCTGTCAGTTCGCCAATGGCGTTGCCGGCCGCCACCACATGGGCCACTTCGTGTACGGTGCCCCCAATGAATATGCCCATGGTTTTAGGAGCGATTCCCAGAAGGCCACTCTTGTATAAAAAAGGATAGAGAAACATGGAAATGGTTCCGAAAATCACAACCGTGGAAACCGCAATGGCGCTCTTGTAGGGTTTGGCCTCGATCACCGGTTCGGTGGCCAGCACCGCCGCTGCCCCGCAGATGCTGCTTCCGGCGCTGATCAAAATTGTTGTGTCCATATCCAATTTTAAAATTTTGGTACCCACCAGATAGCCTAAAATAAAGGTCAAGGTTACCATGGCCACGCTAACAACAATACCGGCTGTACCCACATCGGCAATGCTTTGGAAGGTAAGGCGAAAGCCGTAAAAGATAATAGCTGCGCGTAAGAGTGTTTTACTGGAAAAAAGAATGCCCGGCACCCAGGCCTGGGGTAAATGTGAGCGAAGCGAATTGGCGTAAAAGACGCCCAAAACGATACCTACAATGAGCGGGCTGATTTGTAAATGACGGATGACGGGAAAACTTGCGATATATTTTGCAGCCAAAGCAAATAAGGCAACAAATAAAATACCATTTAAGGTATTGGAACGATTTGTACTTGAAAACGGCATGTATCTTACCCTTATAACTTAATTTTGTACAGATTTATAAGAGTAAGATAAAAAGAAAAATCCGAATAGCGAATCGTAAATGGTTATCTGTTATAACAAATGGTTATGACTACACACAAAACGAATAAATTGCTGGACTAAGCTTGTGGGATGTCCCTGCAGGTAACAAAAACGGAAGTAGCGTTTTAACGAAAGATCAGGAAAAGGGATTATTTTTAACGTGCCTGATTTTAATTCCTTTTCCACTGCCCGGCGCGACATGATCGCCAGAGCGTCCACATGTTCTAAATACGATTTAATACTCTCAGTACTACCAAGTTCAAGCATAATTTGCAGATTGTTTAAATCAAAACCTGTTTCTTTCAGCGCATGCTCAAAGATTTCGCGGGTTCCCGAGCCTTTTTCGCGCAGCACCAATGGAATGGTTCCCAATTCTTTTACAGAGATTGAATTTCTTTCGGACAGGAGCCGGCTCGTATGCGCAATCGCCACCAATTCATCTTTAAGCATATTCACATATTTAATATCCTTGCTGTGGCGGCGGCCCTCGATAATGCCCAAATCGATTTCTTTGTTCAATAGGGCGGATTCAATCTTTTTACTATTGCCGTTAATCCAGGAAAGCGAAACCTGCGGAAAGCGCTGCTTGAATTCCGATAAAACCGGCGGAATAATATACATGGTCATGGTTGTGCTGGCGCCTACCCGTAAAATGCCACCTGATTTATTTTTGAGCTGGTTCAGCTTATATTCAGTCTGATTGTAGATGTCGAAAATTTGCAACGCACTCTGGAATAAAATTTCACCTTCTTCGGTGAGAATAATCTTATTCCCTTCCCGTTCGAACAGGCGTACCGAAAAATGCGCTTCCAGTTGTTTTATATGCTTGGAAACTGCCGGCTGGGAAATATGCAGCGTTTCGGCTGCTTTCGTAAAGCTGAGACTTCTGGCCACATTGCAAAATACTTTTAGTCTAAAGTCAAGCATGGTGTTCCAAACATAAAAAGGTAATACGCAACTATTTTA
>CAZIBE010000118.1:0-11452 GCA_964536685.1 uncultured Calditrichaceae bacterium
CCACTATCTAAAGATAGCGGCAATTCAAAAACATTATTTAGGACGGATGTGATTCAAAGACTATGAATACTCAGAAAAATCAGTACTGATTTGAACAAAAACAGTTGAAATTGCTCGTTTTTTATTGATTTTAAAAAATAGTTCATTATATTTTGGCTAAGTTTCTCTGTTTTTCCAATACATAAAATTCAAAGTTACTACATTATTTCATGATTAAATTGAATATTCTAAATTGAATATTCTCTGAAAATTGGAGGCATTATGAAAAACTTTGCTATGATATTATTTTTTAATTTACTCTTCATATTTTTCCTTTTTGCTCAGGAATCAGGACAGGTTATAATAACAGAAATAATGTATAATCCGGCCTCCAGCGAGACTACAACACAAACCCAATATATTGAAATAGCAAACACTACAGATAGTCCGATTTCACTTCTAAACTGGACGATAGATGATGAAGACGCAGACGGCCCTAATACACTTCCTGATGTAACGCTGCCGGCATACGGCATTGCCGTTATCTGTGGTAGTACTGCTGCCGATTTTCAGGGCGCATGGGGTACCGGATATATTGTAATTTCATTAAAAGACGACGGCCAGATAATGTTCAATTTAGCTAATTCTCCAGCCCCAGGGGATGAAGTCGTCCAACTTAGAGATGCTTTAAATAATTTAGTGGATGAAGTTGATTATGATGACGCCAGTCCGTGGCCCGCAGATGATGGCACAGCTTCCATCTATCTATCTATTGCCAAGAATCAAATGAATGAGACAACAAATAACGACGGAGCCAATTGGTCTCTTTCTGCAAGCGGCATCGACGGCGCTTTTTCATCAACCCCTACAGGAGTTTGGGACGCTGTAGATGTTGGTTCGCCGGGTAATATCTTTGGAGACGCTTCCCTCCCCGTAGAGCTCGCCTCCTTCACAGCCAATGCCGGCAACGGCAGCGTTACTTTACAATGGCGTACGGCTTCGGAAGTAGAAAACCAGGGGTTTATTATTTTACGCAGCGAGCAGCGCGATGGCGATTACAACGAACTGGCTTCCTACGTAAACGATCCCGCTTTAAAAGGCGCCGGCAATTCTTCCCATGTAATCGACTATAAATATGTGGATCGCTCGGTGGTCAATAAAACGACGTATTATTACAAATTAGTGGATGTGGATATGAACGGTGTGCGCAGCGGACACGGTCCGGTTAGCGCCAGGCCGCAAGCTGTGGATCAACCCGGCGATACGCGCGTCCCCTCGGCTTTTTATCTGAAAAATTATCCCAATCCCTTTAATCCGCAAACAACGATTGTATTTGATCTGTCGTCGTTCAACCAGGATGCGGTTCCGGTTACTTTAGCCGTTTATGATCTAACCGGTAAAAAGATACGCACATTGTATCAGGGCGAATTAAATGCGCAGACGCACCGTTTTATCTGGAACGGCCGTAACGACGCCGGACAATTGGCGCCCAGCGGTATTTATCTGTATCGCCTGGTCAGTCCCAAAGTAACCGTAACCAGGAAGATGACCTTTATGAAATAACATATTTGGTTAAATACAGTAATCAGGTTAAGTGAAACCGCCTCTTTAAGAGGGGCGGTTTTTTTATTTAGCGATAAATAAAGCGGCGCTGTGTTCTTGCAGTAAATAAGCGGCCTGATCTTTCAGCAATTCTTCCCGGCCTTCTTCAAAGATATCTTCCGGCGCCGGCCGGGCCGAATCCATCACGCGGTGCCAGCGGCCGGATTGGAGCGGAGGCAGCTGGGCTTGCACCTTTTCGGCTCCACCGTTGAACAGCATGTACAGCGCACGTTCCCGACTGCGTGGATGTATTAAATAATGGACGCCCAAAACATTGTTTTTATTACTCCAGTCCGGTTGATTCCATTTGGCGCTGTGCCAGCTCATTTGCGGTTGACCGTCAATTAGTTGCACTTCAAATTTAGAATGGCGCAAACAATCGTGGCTTTTACGGAATGCTATCAGTATTTTAAAGAAACGCCGCAGGTCTTTGTTTTTCTCCAGAAGTGCCCAATCTACCCACCCGATTTCATTATCCTGGCAGTAAGCGTTGTTATTTCCTTTTTGTGTACGGGCAAATTCATCACCAGCTAAAATCATTGGCACACCCTGAGAAAGAAGCAGGGTAGCGGCCAAATTACGCATCTGACGCATGCGCAGTTCAAGTACCGCAGCATCTTGAGAGGGACCTTCCGCGCCGCAATTCCAGCTTAAATTGTAATCGGAACCGTCGCGATTCTCTTCCCCGTTATCCCGGTTATGCTTCTCGTTGTAGGAAACTAAATCGTGCAAGGTAAATCCGTCGTGACAGGTCACAAAGTTCACGCTGTGGAACGGCTCTCGTCCGTCGTCCTGATACAAATCCGAACTGCCGGCCAATCGCGTGGCCAGAGCGGACACCATTCCGTCGTCGCCCCGCCAAAAGCGGCGCACATCGTCGCGGAATTTGCCGTTCCACTCCATCCAGCGGTTAAAATGAGGGAAGTCACCCACCTGATATAATCCCGCCGCATCCCAGGCCTCTGCAATCAATTTAGTGTGGGCTAAAATGGGGTCTTCGGCAATGCGTTCGATCAACGGCGGATTGGAGAGCACGCCGCCGTCTCGTCCCCGCCCTAGAATGGAAGCCAGATCAAAGCGGAAACCATCCACATGCATCTCGGTGACCCAATAGCGCAGGCTGTCCAAAATCATATCGCGCACCACCGGATGATTACAGTTGAGTGTATTGCCGCAACCGGAATAGTTAAGATACTGTCCGGTTTGAGGGTCGATCATATAGAATACGCCGGCATTCAATCCCTTAAAATGGTAGATGGGGCCGTTTTCATCGCCTTCGCCGGTATGGTTAAAAACCATATCCAAAATCACTTCGATGCCTGCCTCATGGAAGGCCTTAACCATAGCTTTAAACTCTTTAACCACCTGGCCGTCGCGACTGTTAAAAGCATAGGACGCTTTAGGGGCAAAAAAACTGATGGGATCATAACCCCACAAATTATATAACGGTTGACCAGTATGAGGATTAATCCGACCGGGCCAGGTTTCGTCAAAATCGGTTACAGGCATCAATTCCACCGCCGTAACGCCCAAATCTTTTAAATAGGGAATTTTTTCGGTTAAACCTAAAAAGGTGCCTCCATGTTTAACCTGCGCAGAGGGATGTCTGGTGTAGCCGCGCACATGCAACTCATAAATGATGCTATCGGGCAGCGGCTTGCCTAACAGCTGATCCTGCTCCCAATCGAACGCATCATCCACAATCAGCGATAGACGAAAGGTGTGTGTTTTGCCATCGCGTTCAATTTGCAGAGGCCGCCCCCATTCATGTCCGCCGCAGGTGGCCCGGGCAAAGGGATCTAATAAGATCACTTCCCCGGCGCAGGCCTGAGGATGATTTTCTCCGGCATTATCACAAATTACGCGATATCCGTAACGCACACCGATATCCAGCCCGCGCACAAAAGCATGCCATACATTGCCCGTACGGTTGAGAACCGCATCCAGAGGGAATTCCATTAAAATATCATTGCTGCATCCCTCAAAAATAACCAGCGACAATACGCGGGCATTGGGCGAATAGATGGCAAAATTAATCCCGCCGCGCACCAGCGAAGCGCCAAAGGGATAGGGCTTTCCGCGGCGGATTTCGAAATCCGTATTAACCAGCGACAGAATTTCCCGCCGGGTTTGACTGTTTTTTTTCATAATTGGTTTTCAATGTGAATCTAAAAGCAATTTAATGGGGAATAGCTATGCGATTCAATTAAATATAGTCCCCTTGCAAACAATTTGTTTAAATTGGCGCTATGGATTTCAACCAATATAGTTTAACTTTATTGATTATGTCTTTCGCTCAGCAAATTTTCATTTTTATTTATTTAATTTTCGATAGTTAGCCCTCTCCCCGGCGAAAGCAGCCACTTTTGTGGCTGGCCCCTCTCCCAATTGGGGATAGGTGAATTAAAGGGGTGAGGGAATATCAACACTTTTCATGTTTTTGTGATTTATTTTTGCTGAGTAAAGGTACTAATCAATAACTTTATTTTCGTTTAAACTATTGAGTCTGCTCTAAAAACCAGTTTTTGTCATTTGGAATCCCGATTCATCGGGATGAGAAACCTTATATCCTCAATAAAAACAATAGATTTCTCGTCGCCTTGCTCCTCGCGGCAAAGGCCGTCCCGTTTTCCGCCACGGAGTGATCCCTACGGGAAAGGAACCACTTCGTGGTGGGAACATGACAGTGAGAGACCTTTTAAGAGTGAACTCACTATTTGTTCTTTTTATATTCTTATTTTTCATTTAGTCAAACTAAATAGAGAACAGAGCGTTCAAATGATTCAAAGCCCTTTTTAGACTATACGCATGGAATAAAACAAAATCAACCATAACAGCATTTTCCGTTAGGAGAAAAATCTTTTTATTTGTTCAAAATATTCAGTAATTTAACTTGTTGAAAGTAAAAATAAATAAACATAAGAGGAGGTTGCTGTGAAAGAAATTATCGAACACCTTGAACCTAAATATGTCTGGAAGAATTTCTATGCCATAAACCAAATCCCCCGCTGTTCCAAACATGAAGAAGCGATACGCGAATACGTTCTTAACTTTGCTAAAAATTTGGGGCTGGAAGCTAAAACCGACCATGTGGGCAATGTACTCATTTCCAAACCGGCCACGCCCGGCATGGAAAACCGCCCGGCTGTGGTGATTCAGGGGCATTTGGATATGGTTTGCGAAAAAAACAACGATACCGTGCACGATTTTTCCAAAGACCCCATTAAAATGAAGGTGGAAGACGGCTGGATAACCGCCGACGGCACGACCCTCGGAGCGGACAACGGTATTGCCGTGGCGATGGGCATGGCTTTGATGGAAGCGACCAATATCCCTCATCCGCCTATGGAATTTTTGTTTACAGTCGATGAAGAAACCGGTTTAACCGGCGCCAGCGCCCTGAAAAGCGATTTCGTACAGGGTCGCATTCTGCTGAACATCGACTCTGAAGAAGAAGGCGCTTTGTATATCGGCTGCGCCGGCGGCTTAAATACGGAATTATCGCGCACTATCGAATGGACTGAGGTTCCGGCCAATGCTAAAACCATGCAGATTAAAATCGGCGGTTTGCGCGGCGGCCATTCCGGACTGAATATTCACGAAGGACTGGGCAACGCCATCATTTTAATGGGTCGGTTCCTCAATAATATGTCGCAGAAAGTGGATGTAAAAGTAGCGGCCATCGACGCCGGCAGCAAGCACAACGCCATTCCGCGGGAAGCGGTTGCTGTTGTAACCATACCGGCCGACCAACTGGATGAAGCCCGCAAGCTCGTAAGTGAATTCGACGCCGTTTACAAAGAAGAGTACAAATTTGTGGATAAGGATGTGTTCGTACAGATGGAAGAAACAAATGCGGTCACTAAAGTTTTCAGCGATAATTTTACCGCGGCCTTGATTCGATTGCTTTACGGCATGCCCCACGGCGTGATGGCAATGAGCCACGCCATTGATGGACTGGTGGAAACCTCCACCAATATGGCCATCATCGAAACCAAAGAAGAAACGGTAGATATGCTGACCTCCCAACGTTCCTCAATAGCTTCCGCCGTGGACGATGTGGCCGGAAAAGTGCGTTCTATCGGCGAGCTGGCTGAATTTAAAGTTGTACACAACGACGGCTATCCGGCTTGGGAGCCCAATCCGGATTCAAAGCTGCTGGCTACCTGCAAAAAGATATACACCGACAAGTACGGACAGGCGCCGGAAGTTAAAGCCATTCACGCCGGCCTGGAATGCGGCATCATCGGCGAGCATTACGACGGCATGGATATGATTTCATTCGGGCCGGATATCTCAGGCGCCCATTCGCCGGATGAAAAAATCCGTATCGAATCGGTACAGCATATCTGGGAATATTTGCAGGAAATTTTAAAACACATTCAGTAAACAAAAGGATCGTTACTAAACCTGTCCGGTTTGGCAACGATGTTTAAACTTTTCATCAATGAAAGAAAGGCGGTTAAATAAACCGCCTTTCTTATGTTTGAATGGGTTATTAACATCTCTTTTACATATCCAGCGATTATAATTATTTACTATATTTCCTGGCAACCTAATCATTTTCAACACACATTTAACCGAGTGGAACCCATCCGTAATTATTGATTCTTAATTCTTAATTAATTAGAGGTGTTCCTCAAAATAGTCCGTGATCTTCTGATACAGATGCACGCGGTCTTTTCCGCGCATGTTGTGCTCATCTCCGGGATAGACGAAGTAATCCACCTGTTTGCCGGCGTTGATGGCTTTGCGCAAATACAACAGACTATTTTGCCAGACCACTACCGGATCCACCGTACCGTGAATGATCAGCAAGCGGCTGTCCAGATTGTTTATGTAGGTAAACAAACTGGCCTCCTTGTAGCCTTCAGGATTGGATTGCGGCGTGTCCATATAACGTTCGCCATACATCACCTCGTAATAATGCCAGTCGGTAACCGGTCCGCCGGCCACGCCCGCTTTAAACACGCCCGGCTGACGCGTCAGCATGGAGATGGTCATAAATCCGCCGTAACTCCAGCCGTGCACGCCAATTCTGGTAGAATCCACATACGGCAAAGATTTCAAATACCGTACGCCCTGCATCTGATCCTGCACTTCCACGGTTCCTACATGACGATGAATGACTTGTTCGAACTTCAATCCCCGGTTATCGGTACCGCGGTTATCCAGCGTAAAAATAATATAACCGCGTTCGGCCATGTACTGGAACCACAAACGCCAGCCGCTAATCCAGCTATCGGTAATCATCTGGCCGTGGGGCCCGCCGTAAACGTAAATAATCACCGGATATTTTTTCTGTGGATCAAAATCGCTTGGCAAAATCATGCGCGCGTTGAGCGGCGTGCCGTCTTGCGCGTTAATTGTTGAAAAGCGCAGCTCTCCTGATTGGTAATCCTGCAGAGGATTATCGGCGGTCAATAAAACTCTACTGGTGCGCTTCTTTAGATTAGTCACTTGGATTTTCCGCGGCGTCGTTCGGCTGGTAAACGTATCCAGAAAATACTGTCCCGATTTATCCGGCCGAATAAAGTGCACGCCCTTGTCTGTAGTCAGCTGTTTCATTTCGGCGTTTTTTAGATTTACGCGGAAACCGTGCCGTTCCAGACCGTCTGTGGAGGCGGCCATTACAAACATGTATTTCCCCTGGGCGGCAAAACTTAGAACGCGCGTTACATCATAGCTTCCTTTTGTAAGTTTGCGGATGAGTTTACCCGTACGCGTATACAAATAAAGGTGATTGTAACCGTCACGCTTGGAAAACCATACAAAGCGGCTGGCATCATCGTTTATAAAAATAGGACCGTGTTCCGGTTCCACCCATTTGGGATTGCGTTCGGTAAACAGAGTACGTTTTTTCTTTCCGCTTTGGGGATCGTAGGCGTTAAGCTGCATGACATTCTGGTCGCGGTTTAATTCGGCCACATAGATTTCACTTTCATCGGGATTCCAGGTGATATTGGTCAGGTAGTGGTCCTTGGGCTGGCCGGTTTGCAGATAGGTTGTGGAGCCGGTATTGTAATTGTACACCGCCACCTGCGCCTGTTCGCTGGTCATGCCTGTAAAGGGATAGCGGATATAACGCAGCTTGGCCGGCCGGGAATCCAAATCCACCAATGGATACTGCGTAACCATGCGCCGGTCTAAATGGTAATAGGCCAGATAGTTACCTTCAGGCGACCAAAAGGTACCCTTGCGGATGCCAAACTCATTGCGGTGCACATAGTTGTTGCCGTTGGATAAGCCGTCTTCTGTGTCATGCGTAATTTGCAGAATTTCGCCCGGCGCGGCGGCGATAAACAGGTTTTGTCCCTTGGTGAAAGCTATTTTTAACGATGCTTTTTCCACATCGATGTTTGCGCCACCTGTTTCATACGAATTTTTTAATTGCAGATTTTGGGTATTCAGATCATACAAGAATAATTTGTTTTTCACAAAAAAACGCAGCGTGTGGGCATCGTTAAAGGTGATACGGGGAAATTTTTCGGTGGCGCTTTCTGCGAATTGCAGCAATTTGTACAATAAAGTATCCAGAGGCAGCGCCATCTGTTTAACCTGCCCTTCGGCTGGCTCCATAATTAAACCGTATGTACTGTCCAACGAATCCACATAAGCAAAACGTTGGGAATCGCCGGCCCATTGCAGTTGTGGTAGATTATCTATTTTCAATTTTCCATAACTGCCCAGAATGGCGTCCTTCATGGTCAGTATCTTGTTTTGGGCTAAAAGAACGGATACCAAGATTAAAAGTATAATTACACTGCGTTTGACTAACATTTTTACGACTCCTTTTAATTTAGTTTTTTTACGATTCTCCTGTATCCCCTTTGAGAACCTTCCCAAGGTTCGTAAAGATTGCCCCACCAACACAACTATAAGCCCGGCATCTTACACCCTTACGAATCCTCAAAGGTTTTCCAGGGTAACCGGCAGTTATCGTTACGAAAGCTATCAGCTTTCGCAACGGTCAAAGTGTTGCGCTCACTTTACCCAAATCAAGAGGCTCTGCGCCGGTAAAGTGACGGATTGTTTCACCGCGCCCGTCAATTTCGATAAGGGATGGTCGGTGATACCATTCTCCGGATCAATATGCTCAATCGTGCCTACCAAACGCCATCTCCCTTCCGGCACTTTAAACACAAAGTCTCCGCTTTTTTGATCGGTATTCAGCAATACCAACACACGACGATTCACCACATACCCAAGCAGTTTCGGGTTTTCCGGTTCAATCCATTTAAAATAACCAGCCGGCGTTTTTTGAGCGATACGAAAGACCCGGCCATATTTACTCTTGCGCAGAGCCATCAGGCCCTTCCAGAACTCAAACATATTTTGGTAATTGCAATACACATCCGGCGCGGCGCCCTTATTCAGTCCTTTATGTGCCCAAATAAAAGCGTTTGCCCGAGCTAAATTATAGGAATCCTTTTTACCGTGAAAATAGAGCGGCTTTCCCTGAAAATATTTCACCACTTCGCTATCCGGCGCGGCGCCTTTACTGCGCATCATCTCACTGCCGCCGTGCAGTACAATTGGTCCTAAAGAAGTAAACAGCAGGGTAGCGGCCATTTTATAGGCGTCTTCATCCACGCCAAAACGACCATCCCAGTTGTTTTGGGCAAAACGGTCGGCCAGCGCCCAGTTATCGTGAATATCCAGATAGTTGACGCCGGAAAGCGGCGTCTTGTCGGAAGAGAATCCGGCGCTGAGCGCTTTTTTAACCGCCTCACGGTTGCCATTACCGCCGGCGTAACCGCGGTCGGTTAATTTATTTTTTGGATCGGATGGCGGGCCTTTAAAGGCGTTGCGAGCCTCATCCTGGAAAAAAGTAATCGGCGCGTCTTCTTTGTACCAGTTCCAGTCGGAATTGGCTTCAAACTCCGGATCGGCCGAGTCGATCCATGGTTCGCCGTAAACCAGAATGTCCGGCCCAAGCGTCTGTCTCAGCATCAGTAAGGTTTGTTTATCCGTCAATCCGGCCAGGTCAATGCGAAACCCATCCACGCCGTATTGCTTAACCAGATTTGTACATTGCTCAATAATCCAGCGCTGCGTCATAGGCCGTAATTCCGATTTGGTTTCCGTACCGTACGGCCCCAGAAAGTTAAATTTATCATCCATGCGGTAAAAATAGGGCGCATCCATTGCCATAAAGTTAAAGAAAAACTGTCGGCCATCCATGCGTTCCGCCGTGTGATTAAACACTACATCCACAACCACGGCTATGCCCTTTTCATGAAACGCTTCTACCAAATCGCGGAAATCCTTGTTCTGACTGCCCCATTGGCTGCCCTGCACACGGTAACGGCTTTCCAGGGCAAAGGCGTGGCTGGTACGGTAACCCCACTGGTAATTTTCCAAATTAATCCCTTGTTCCTTCATGTACGGGTCGTTTTTAAACGCGTTTAGCCAATCGGCGTCCGGATAGTGCAAATATTCCTGCACGGGCATCAGATGCACTACGTTTATGCCTAATTCCGGCAAATGGTCAAAACCGATTTTTGCTCCGGTAGAATTACGCAGCCCGGATGTAACAAATCCCCGAAACGTGCCGCGCAAAGAATCCGGCAGCGGCAGGTTGCGCGTAAAATCCTGCACGTGCACTTCGTAGGCGATAACGTCCTGCATTTTAGGAATGCCGCCCGCCAGCGGCTGCGCTGGTTCCATTTTAGGCCAGATGCGGCAGGGACCAAAGCTGTCCACGCTCACCCGTCCCCAGGGGTCGCTGAAATGTATCTGTTTTTGTTCAGAGGAAAAATAATTTCCGGGCGTTTGCGCACCATAGGCGGTAAAATCGTAGTACCAGCCCTGCCAGTTGCCGGGCAGTTTAATTTCCCAGACGCCGGCGTCATCCACCTGCAGAGCTTTACGATGAACTGGTTGACCAGCTGGATTTTGGTATAAAAAAACAAAAACAGAATCGGCGCGCGGAGCAAACAAGCGGATGGTCGTGATCTTTTTCCGGGCAATGTAATTGGCTCCTAACTTTTTCTCCGAATAGAGATGCGCAAACCAGCCATCGTAACGGACGGTGAGCTTTTGCGGCTGATAAGGCGTTTGCACAAAGTACGGACGGCGCATGTCTAACTTTTCCTGCGGTACTAACTGTAATATACCCGGCGCAACATACAAAACACGCTCTACGGAAATGTTCTTTCCCGTTGCAGAATGGATGCTATACGCTTCGGGATTGTAAACGTAACTATCCGGCCTCTTTTCCGGAAATTGCAGGCGAATGTCATGCAGCCCCACAAGCAAGGCCCGTACATGCAAGGGTTTTATATCGGCAAACAATATCAGATTATTATTTTTTACATTGGGCGCTCCGGCCGGCGGGTCCAGCCAGCGCCCCTGGTCGATGCGAAATTTAAACAACGTACCCGGGGGAAACTTTTTAAAATTAGGATTTAAAACCGCCAGTATCCAAAGATTATTTTCCGGCTTACTTCGCTTTAACAACCAGCGGGTATCGGCCATATCGTGCCGCCATTGTCTCATGGCGCCTTCCACAACCACTTTGCCCGGCGTTACCCGGTACAGACTGGCGTCAAATACAAAAATGGTCGTATCGCCGTGCTGGGCATAGCCCTGCAGGCGTTCGGCTTTGGTAAAATTTTGAGAAAACAATAATAGCGGCAGCAGGGCAAACAGCATTAAACTTAGTCGAATATTTTTTTTCATAGCACGGCGCTTTCATTCTATTAACACAAAAAAATCGAATATCAATTTAGCAAAAATATGATTCTTGGAAAAAAGTTTTTATCTGAATTCAAATTATAACACATCCGTCCTAAATAATGTTTATGAATAGGCTCTCTTTGCAATTCTATGGGTGAATATATTTCATCTACGCTTAAAAATGTTGATA
>CAZIBE010000119.1:0-11371 GCA_964536685.1 uncultured Calditrichaceae bacterium
GCTCAGTCCAACCTACGTTCCGAATCCGGTGGGGTTGTTTGTTGGACATCGCTGTGCTCAGTCCAACCTACGTTCCTGGTTCAGTGATAACCGCCCATTTTTAGCTGTGTTTTTCCCAATCACAGATTCCCATGCAGTTCAGCCACGCAGCCGCCAATTCATGCGCCCCAAGATGGCGCTTCTCTCCGCCATCAACAGTCGCATCGCTGCGCCACAGCAGGAATTCCGTCTCTTTCCCCGGCGTCCCCAGCATCTCGTAGACCTCCGGCATGATCGGCACGTGATCGCCAAACCAGCAGAGTCCGGATGGTCGCGGCAGCATCTTCAGGGTCGAACTCACCCTGGCGAGCATGCGATCGGCATTGCGCAGGTGTCGCAGATAGATCGTAAGATCCTCACAACCCGACGGCGGCGCATCGGTATACAATGCGGCGACATCCTCCGGCGCCACCCTTTCCAGATGCAACGGGCCGTGGTTCTCCATGGTGATGGCGAAAACGAATACCGGTCCGGATGCGCTTCCCACAACGTTGGCGATTTTTTCCGCAACCGCAAGGTCGCCAATGTAGGGACCGAAGCGCTGCGCATCCGTAAAATCGCCGATGTCGATGAATTCATCGAAATCCATCAACGGATAGACACGATCACGGCCATAGAAGCTCGCCGGATAGGGGTGAATGCAAACTGTGCGGTATCCCAGGCGTTTCAAAAAGCTCGCCAGGGTGGCAATCCTCGCGCCTGCGACCTTGCGATACGGGTTGAATCGGTGCACCCCCAAGGAGGATTCATCGATGCCGGACAGAAAGGCAAACTCGGTGCGCACCGTATTGGCGCCCCAGGCTGGAACGGAGAGCTTTCCGCACCCGACAGCCAATCTCTTGAGTCGATCAAACTCCCCCAGAACGTCCGGACGAATACCCGAAAACAGCGCCCTTGGGTCGAAGAACGATTCACTCTGGATAGCGACCAGATGGGGGCGCACCTCGCCGCCTTCGGCCGGCATGAGGCTTTCGAAAGGCGAGCAGAGCGTTGGCATGGCACGCTCAGCGCGCCCATAACACCACAAACCGGCCAACAGGCCGAGCCTGGAGAGATCCTCGAGTGCCTCGAACGTGACAACGAGCCGGGCCCGGTTGCCCAATAACAGCAGAGCCGACGCCAGCAGCATCACAACCGCCAGCCCCCCCAGCTGACCTTCCCATGCCAACCGGTCAGGTGGCGCCGCCTCAAGCCACAGGCCCACCGCCACCGCAAGCACAAAGCCAATGGCCGCCGCCAACGCCTTGGGCCAACCAAGAAAAGGGATATAGAGCCGCGGATGGCGGATCGCGTCGGTGAAATAGTCAAAGTCCTGAAAGAGAAAGGGCTCGCGCAGCGACTTCATCTTGGCATTGTTGACCAGCACCAACAGCAGCAGAAAGGCGGTAACGACCAACATCGCAAACCAGGGCCGCCCCAGCAGCAGCACCAGTGGACCATAAACGCCCATCCAGCATCCCGCGTGCAAGACAAGGCAGCCCCAAGGCCGTTTCAGCCAGGAGTCGGGCCGCGGCCGCATCAGCGCCTCGACCGCAAACGAAAGCATCAGCCCGATCAACGCCGCCACTAACACGGTGATAAAAGGTGTATCAGCCACGATAGCCCAGCACCCTGAGAATGCGCACGGAGAATCCGGCGGGCAGTACGGCCAGAAACCAGGTACCCAGATTCAATGGAAACGGAAAACTGATCCGCGCCCGATTCTTCTCCAGACCACGGCGGATCGCCTTGGCCGCCCGCTCGGGTGTCCACAGGAAAGGCTTCGGCCCCGGCATGGCCCGACACATGGGGGAATCGACATAGCCCGGCATGATCACATTGACACGGACGCCCTCCGGGGCCAGCCAGCCACGCAGTGCCTCGGCGTATGCCTTCACCGCCGCCTTGCTGGCGCAGTAGCTGGGGGTGACCGGCAAACCGAAGTAGGCGGCAAGCGAGCTCATCAGCGCAATCTGCCCGCTGCCCCGTTGCCGCATCATCGGCAGCAGCGCATCGACCAGCGCCATGACTGAACGCAGATTGACATCGAGCAGACGTTCCACCTCCTCCCAGCGCTCTCCCTCCCTGTTCGCGCCGATATCGATGTTCATACCCGCGTTGGCGATCACCAGATCCGGGGGCATCTCCCGCGCCATCTTGCCGGCCCACTGGCGCAATTGCTCCGTGTCCCGCACATCGAAAGCGAAAGTGTGCACCTCGGCGCCACGTTCACCACACTCCAGGGCCAACGCATCGAGCAGGGTCCGGTTGCGCCCATGCAGAATCAGCGTCACACCCGGAGCGGCATAGAGCCGGGCCAGGGCCCCGCCAATGGCGCCACTCGCACCCGTGATGAGAACGCAGGTGGAACGAGTCACTGCAGATCCTCCAAGGGAGAACGCTCCGCCGTCAGAATGCGGGCGCTGTTCTCCACGGCGAGCGCAATCCCCTTTTTGCAGTAAAACCCGCCATTGACCTGGGTGGCCTGCATCACGACACGCCGGAAGCAATCAAAAAATTCCGCATCGGGAGGCACCGGCGTCTGCCAGAAATCTTCCAGCACTCCTTGAAAAGTCAGGCCCGGCAGATTGTAAATCGGGTCGCTCAGGGACAACGTGGGGGTTCCCTGCTCCAACGCCACGATACCGACCGTACTGTTTACCGTGACCACCCCCCGGGCATTGCGCACCAGGGCCGTCAGGTCGCCATCTTCCAAATAGACGGTGCGGCCGGTCAATCCGAACCGGCGTTCGCAATCCCGCACAATCCGCCGGTAATCCATCAAGCCCATATCCAGCGGGTGATTCTTGATCGCCAGACAGGCATCACCCGGGGCGTGCCGGGCGAAAGACTCCAGCACATACCCGATGACCTCCCCCATATGCTTGAAGCGTGAATGATCGCGAATCTGCGCATCGCTGTTGAGCTGCAGCGGCAACAGAAAATAGGGCTTCCCCGACGCCATCAAAGAGCGAACCCGGGCATGCTCACGCGGGCGCACCAGCCTGAGCAGCGAAAAACGCTTCAGATACCCCAGATATTCCACTGGGGCGGTAACCGGGGCATGCGTCCGGTAGCGGGGGAAAAGGAGGGGATTGAGCACCCCCGCCAGGTGATACGCGACATCGTGCGCCGCCCGAATACGGAAAGGCGAACGAAAAGGAACCGTTCCTTCCGTCCCCCCAACCTGCTTGCACGCCTGCCGAAACCAGTCCGGATCGCGCGGCAACAGCGAATGACCGTTCACACCCTCCCGCTCCAGCGTCACCCAACAGGGCCGAAAATAGCCCTCCTCGAACACGTGCGTTCGCACGCCACAAAACTCGCCATGCTCCACCGCCGGCCGGTGCACCGGGCGGCGGTCACCAAAAAGAATCTGGTCGGTGATGCCGTGGCGCCGGTACGTCTCATCCAGGAAGTCACGCAGACGCTCGATCGGTGCCCGGAAAAAAACCGCCGGTCGCAGGCCCCAATACGCCACATCCCCTGCGCAAAAATGGATGCGGTGCACCGCATGCCCCTCGGCCCTCAGTCGATCGGCAAGACGCGCGAAGAAGGGCGTACAGGGTCCTTGCAGGAATAGAAAAGACCGCTTCACCGCACCCCCACCCGGATCAGCGCCTGGCTGCGCGCGCCATAGCGCCGCACATATTCCGGGCAAACCGGCTCCACCCCCGTGTGCCGACGCCCCTGTATCCGGCGATACACCAGGCGCGTGACATCAATCAGCATCGAGCAGCCACTCATAAGCCGGAACCAGCCGTACCGCGGGCGGGACCTCCTCTCGAAACGTAAGGTCGAGCGCAATCAAAATGGGCTGCGCACGAGGAAACACCTGCACCGCATCCTCCAGCGCCCGCACCTCGCGCGCCAGTGTGGCCGGATCCTCGAGCGAGGCGCACACCTGGATCAGCATTTCATCGCCCGTGATCGTGCGGGCGAAGAAATCCACCTCGAAGCCGGCAGGCGTTTTGACATACGCCACCGTCGCACCCCGGCGCTGCAATTCGCGCAGCACCACCGTCTCCAAGGCATGGCCGAGATTGAGCCGATCGGATCGCTCGAACAAAGCGATCAAACCCGTGTCCACCGGATACACCTTGCGCGGATTCACCTGCCGACGTCGCTCGGAATCGGCCGCAATTTCGACCGTGCTCACCAAAAAGGCGTCTTCGATATGCCCCAAAAGCTCATGCAGCGTATCCTTGGCCACCGCCACGCCGCGCGATTTGAGGTCGGCGTGGAATTTGTTGATGCTGAAACTGCCCCCCGCATTACCCAAAAGCTGCTGCACCATCCAGCGCAGCACCTGCGGCTGCGTCACATTGTGGCGCTCGATGATGTCGCGCAGCAGCACCACATCGACGTAGGTGCGCAGCAGTTCAAGCCGGGTGCGCGCATCCAGCCCCTGCGCCTCAGGAAACCCTCCGCAGACCAGGTAATCCAGCAGATGACGCTCGATCTGCGAGCGCTCGGCCTTGGTAAACCGAAAGACGGGCTTGTCCGGTTCCCGACCGGCGTGGCGCAGCGCTTCCCGAAGGCTGAATGGCCACACGACCGCTTCCATGGCACGCCCCCGCATGCTGGTAGCCACCTCACGCGAAAGCAGGCGCGCCGAAGAACCGGACAAAAAAAGCTCGATGTTCTCGCTGTCGAGCAGGCGCCGAGCAAACAACTCCCAGCCCGCCACTACCTGGATTTCATCCAGGAAAAATGCTGCGCGCCGCACATCGCGCCAGGCTGGATTCAGGCGGTAAAACTCCTCAACGACGAGATCAAGATCCTGCGCCTGCATTCCAGCCAGGCGCTCATCCTCGAAACTGAAATAGAGCAACCCCTCACGATCCACCCCGGCGGCATGGCGATCCACCAGGATCTGCCAAAGCAGGCTGGACTTGCCCGCCCGCCGCATACCGATCACAGCGGTCGCCTTGTTCTTGACCGATGGCAGCCACACATCCCGCCGCGTCAGCGCCGGCAAAGGCGCGGCCTGGGCATCGATGATTTTCTGACGGATGACCTGCCGGTAGAATTGATCACTCATGAAGGACAATTATACAGAAAAGTGTCCTTCATGGAAGGATATATTGGTGTGTGCCTGCGCGGGCGCAGCGGAAAGATCAGCGGTGGCGTATTGCTCAAGTCTTCAAAGGCATCCATAGCCTGCCGCGCGAGCGGGGTTTTCCCATCACGCCCTATTATGGCCACACCCCACCACATAAATTGTGAAATACGAAAGTCTTACTTTCTTCTTGGGATTGACCCACCTGTTGCACTAGCGGGTTGAATTCGCGTCCCGAAATCACTGTCCGGCAGACCTGTTTTTGTTTATGAGCTGAGCCATACCCTCTTTGACACACATCCGCTCTACCCAACGCCTCATCATCCGAAAGCGGTCTATGCGCTCTGCATCATTTTGCAACAAGCGTATGATCTCTGACACCCACCGGTCTCGATCATCAGAAAGAAAGAGAGCCCCTGACTCCCCGAGGGTAGTGACATAGGGTTCCCTCGCAGAGAAGATACCGGTCGCGCCACAGCGAATAATATCAAAGGCCTTGGTATGCGAGCGTGCTGAATTGAATTTCCCCGAAAGCATGGGAGCCACGCCAATAGCGAGATCCGAGGCATAGGCGTAATCCCGATACTGATTCCAGGGCAATGGTTTCAACACCTTTGCCCTGGGGATGTGGGAGAACATTCTTTCAATTTTCCGGCCACCAAAAACCTCAAACTCCGCTTCCGGTACACGTTGTTGCACCGCCTCAACAACGGGCACCAGCCAGCGCATCTCCTCCTTGTGAACACGGGTGCCGTGATAACCCCATCGACGTGTGCCCACGGGTGCAGGTTCCCGCCCCTCCCCGAACCACAATGGCGGCGCCAACCGGGCAACCGGGTAACGTGAACGCAACGCCTCCGTCGATACCCAGAGCCGATCGCAAACCCTCGCCAGCCAACGCCGTGTCAACAGATAACGCCCGGAAGTCCACACCCCATAGTCAAGTGGCACATCAGGGCACCGCCATGCCCGTGGGATGTCATCATCCATCAGAAACGCCACACCCGAAAGGCGTTCCCGCTGACCATGCAGCCATTTCAACCAGGCGATCGCGGCATGGCGTACGATCACAACAAAAGTTCCAGACGGAAGGGCAACTCGGCCGGTACCGTCCAGCTTGCGCGAATCCCAATGCGTAATCGCACCCGTTTGGCCACCGCCACGAATACGTGACATCAAATAATAGTCAACGGTAGGGATATATCCCGGCGAAAGTATGGCAACCGATCCAGACCAAGGGGTTTGATAGCCGGGGCGCAATGGAAACACTATTGATAGAGTTCCCAAAGCTGATTATCGAAAGCGCAAAATTCCGACAAACGCTCAAAGGTTATGTCGTTCGCCCCAATCTGTTCCAGTTTCGACATTCTATCACCGGCTGGAATATCAGAATTAACATTGACTTGATAGTCAACATTCGCAATATCGCTATTACCGCTAATGTCGGCTATAGTAGAAAACACCTCGCTGGTATTATCTAGAGTAAATACATCGTCCAGAAAACCAAGATTATCCTTTGCCATTTCGATCAGCCGCTTTTCTGTTATCACACCTCTCTTGAAAAGGCCATGCAGTTCACTACGCGCACTATAGCGACGACCGGCAAAATAGTAGGTGTAGAAGTTATCATAATGATCATCAAGGAATCGCCTCAGATGACCCTCTCCTCCGGAAAAATACTCATCGGGGTCAAGCTCCTTGGCCGCTCGCAAGCCTTGGTGTTGTGGCAAAAGAAGCTCTTCTTGACTCAGATTCTCCGCCTGCCTCCTCAGAAAGAAATAGAAAGAGAGTATTCTATCAATAGGTTTCCTCAATACGGTAAACGTATAACTGGGCCCTTTAAGACAGTCCAGAAGCGACCAATCCAGATGACCGGAAAACACCTGGTAGCGATTCAACTCTCCAATCGTGTACTCTTTCAACTGGTCGTTGACTCGCGCAGGACAAACCGCATCTTCACCAAACGCCCTTACCAGGGCTGCATGGACAGATTGCCCGGCGGTTTTAGGGATATGCAAAAAAATGATCCTCATGTACCGCTACCACTTGCCAACGCAGAAAGTTCGATTTTGTCCGGCGAATAGACGGGGGTTTTCTTCTCGCGCAGTACAGCAATATGTTCGACAAAGGCATTGACATCATCCACCCTTGCCCCCTTTAGCTGCCACGGCGCAAAATCCCACCAATCAGACTCCAACAATGCATCAACCTGTTTCTCCGGGAAGCGCATGCGCACCACACGCGCCGGCGAGCCCGCCACAATCGCATACGGTGGCACATCCTTGGTGACAACGGCTTTAGCCGCTATCGCCGCCCCATGACCAATATTGACACCCGGGAGAATGAAGGCGCCATGCCCGATCCAGACATCATTGCCTATGTGGGTATGCTGCAACTGCACCGGGGGGCCTTGCCGTTTGTAATCCCGATGAGGAACCACATCACAATCTGAGGGGAACTGCTGATCAAGCACCTGCTCATAAGGCCAATAAAAAAACGGTGACGAACTGACCCAGTTCAACGGATGTGCATGCCGGCCTATCTGGACCTGCTCACCAAAGGAGCAATAACGTCCGATGCGGCACGCAAAATAGAAACCGCTAACCGCATAACTGAACGCACCAAGCTGCAACGAATGCTGGATATTCATCCATTTCAAGCTGCAGGGTGGCTCAAAGGTGACCGCATCAGGCAGGACAACCCCAGGCTGATGCAGCGTGGTAACCCCTCGCAACCTAAGGGATCCTATCAATTCCTTTGTCAGCTTAACCGGCATTGCCACATCCCTGATTGTCTTGCATCGGCCAGTTCAATGTGAAACGACTGATAACATTTACCTCGTCATTCATAGATCTCAGCCTGCGCCAAAGGAATCCCCGCCGCATCCTTGGCGGCAAGCTTTGGTGTAGTCCCGTCCAGGGGCCATTCGATCCCCAGCTGTTCATCATTCCACAGCAGGCTGCGTTCGTAATCCGGGTGCCAGTAGTCTGTCGTCTTGTAGAGAAATTCCGCCACATCGGAAACCACGTAAAACCCGTGTGCAAATCCCGGCGGAATCCACGCCATGCGTTTGTTCTCTGCCGACAGGTAAAAGCCAACCCACTGGCCGAATGTTGGGGATGAACGGCGCAGATCGACAGCCACGTCATAGACCTCGCCCACCACCACCCGCACCAGCTTTCCCTGCGGGTGTTGAATCTGATAGTGCAATCCACGCAGAACACCCTTTTCAGAGCGGGAGTGATTGTCCTGCACAAATTCGAGATCCAGCCCCAACTCCCGCAATGTGCGCCGGTTCCAGCTCTCGAAGAAAAAGCCCCGCTCATCACCAAACACCCGGGGTTCGATCAGTAATACATCCGGGATACCAGTCGGCGTCACATTCATGCGAACCCCCTGTCAGTCAGCAGGCTGACCAGATATCGGCCGTATCCGTTCTTTTCCAGGGGGCGTGCGAGCCGCTCAAGCTGAGCATCATCGATCCACCCCTGCCGCCAGGCCACCTCTTCGGGACAGGCCACCTTCAATCCCTGCCGCCGCTCGATGATCTCTATATACTGACTCGCCTCGACAAGCGACTCGTGCGTCCCGGTGTCCAGCCACGCGGTACCTCGCCCCATGTTTTCAACATTCAGTTGGTCCCGCTCAAGATAGACCCGATTGACATCGGTAATCTCCAACTCACCCCTGGGAGAAGGCTTGAGTCCGGCTGCAATGTCGCAGACCTGGTTGTCATAGAAATAGAGGCCGGTCACCGCATAGCGGGACTTGGGGGCGGTCGGCTTCTCTTCGATAGAGATAGCCCGACCCCGCTCGTCGAACTCCACCACGCCATAGCGCTCGGGATCGTGTACGGGGTAGGCAAAGACCGTCGCACCTGTCGTTTCGGCACTGGCCCGCTGAAGCTGCGTGCTGAAATCATGCCCGTAAAAAAGATTGTCACCGAGAATCAGCGCCGAAGGCTCTCCCGCCACAAAATCCCGGCCAATGACAAACGCCTGCGCCAGCCCGTCGGGGCTGGGCTGCACCGCATAGCGAATATCCAGCCCCCACTGCCCGCCATCTCCAAGCAGCTCTTTGAATCGCGGGGTATCCTGAGGCGTTGAAATGATCATTACCTCTCTGATCCCCGCCAGCATCAGAGTAGACAACGGGTAATAGATCATCGGTTTATCGAACACCGGTAGTAACTGCTTGGAAATGACCTGGGTGACGGGATAGAGCCGGGTGCCCGCGCCGCCTGCCAATATAATGCCTTTCCTTGAAATCATGGCTCAATCAACTCCTTGAGGGTACGTGTTACATGGGTTTGCCAAGTGGGCAATGTCAAATCGAAATCCTGTTCCAGGCGGCTGCAATCGAGCAGGGAATTCCTTGGCCGGGTTGCCGGCAGTGGGTAATCCTCTGTTGAGATGGGAGCAATGCACTCTGGATCTGTCTGCAACCGCAGCCCCAACCGTAACGCCTCCTCCACGATAAAGCGGGCATAGCCATGCCAGGAGGCCTCCCCTGCCGCCGTGCAGTGATACAGGCCGCCAGCGGCCTGATCGGAAAACAATCGACCCAGGGCCATGGCTGTCACATCGGCCAGCAGCTCCGCCGAGGTGGGCGCCCCGACCTGATCGGCGACGATGCGAAGTTGCTCGCGTTCCTTAGCCAATCGAAGCACTGTTTTTAAAAAGTTGTTTCCCCTCGGCGCAAACACCCAGGTGGTACGCAAGATAAGGTGTCGCGCACCCGATGCCTGTATTGCCTCATCCCCCGCCAGCTTGCTGGCACCATAGACCGACTGGGGGTTGGGCTTGGCGCTCTCCACATAGGGGCCGCGCTTTTCGCCATCGTAGACATAATCAGTCGAATAGTGCACCAGCGGTATGCCCGCCGCCCGTGCCTCTTCGGCCATCACGGCCGGGGCTGTGGCATTGATGGCATGCGCCAGTTCGACTTCGGTTTCAGCCTGGTCCACCGCCGTATAGGCCCCGGCATTCACAACGACCGCCGGGCGTAACTCCCGTACCGCTGCCCGCACTGCGCCCGCATCGGCCAGGTCCACCTGCCGCCTCGTCAGGGGTATCACCTCGCCCAGCAGGGAGAGGCTGCGCTGCAGCTCCCAACCCACCTGGCCGGCTGCGCCAAAAACAAGGATGGGGCCGCGCTTCATGCCCTGGCCCGATAATTCTGATCCAGCCACTGCCGGTATTCACCGCTGGTGACACGCCCCACCCATTCGGCATTGTCCAGATACCAACGCACCGTTTTGCGTATCCCGGTAGCAAAGGTCTCTGCGGGTTTCCAGCCCAATTCCCGCTCGATCTTGCGCGCATCGATGGCGTAACGGCGGTCATGACCGGCCCGGTCCTTGACGAAGGTGATCAAGCGCGAATAGTCCCCAGCCGGATCGGGCCGCAGCTCGTCCAGCAGCGAGCAGACCGTATTGACGACCTCCAGATTGCACATCTCATTCCAGCCACCGATGTTGTAGGTTTCACCAACCACGCCCGACTCCAGTACACGGCGGATCGCGGCACAATGATCACCGACATAGAGCCAGTCACGCACATTCAGGCCATCGCCATAGATCGGCAGTGGCTTGCCGGCCAACGCATTGTGAATAATCAGCGGGATCAGCTTTTCCGGGAACTGATAAGGCCCGTAGTTGTTGGAGCAGTTGGTCGTCAGTACCGGCAGGCCATAAGTATGGTGCCAGGCCCGCACCAGATGGTCCGATGCCGCCTTGGAGGCCGAATAGGGGCTGTTGGGCTCATAAGGGTTCGTTTCGGAAAAGGGGGGAACCGCAGGCCCCAGCGACCCATAGACCTCATCAGTGGAGACATGCAGGAAGCGAAACGATGACCTTTCCGGCTCGGGCAATTCGTTCCAGTAACCCCGCACCGACTCCAGCAGATGATAAGTACCGACGATGTTGGTCTGGATGAACTCATCCGGCCCGTGAATGGAGCGGTCCACATGCGACTCGGCGGCAAAGTTGATCACCGCACGAGGGCGATGTTCCGACAGCAACCGTCCAACCAGAGCCGCATCACCGATATCCCCCTGAACGAAGATATGCCGCTCGTCGCCCTCCAGCGAAGCGAGGTTCTCCAGATTACCTGCATAGGTCAGCTTATCGAGATTGACCACCGCCTCACCGGTAGCAGAGACCCAATCGAGAATAAAGTTTGCGCCTATGAAGCCGGCGCCGCCGGTTACTAGAATCATGAATTCAATGTTCCTTTTGTATTAATCGTTTCATATATTTTTGCATAAATAAAATCATGCAAGGCAGTTCCC
>CAZIBE010000120.1:0-11333 GCA_964536685.1 uncultured Calditrichaceae bacterium
GTCTAAAGTCAAGCATGGTGTTCCAAACATAAAAAGGTAATACGCAACTATTTTATCCCTGAAAGAGATAGAATTGCTATTTTTATTTGTAAATTTTCATCAGCACTTCCTGCATCTGCGCCAGCGTGAAATCGAGCTGTTCCGGGGTGTGCGCCGCTGAAATAAACAGCGCTTCGAACTGCGACGGGGCAATGTAAACACCGCCACCCAGCAATGCGCCAAAATAGCGCGCAAATTGTTTAGTATCCGACTGCACCGCATCCGCGTAACCGGAAACAGCGCCATCTTTAAAGAAAACACAGCCCATTGAATTTACATAATTTAAACATAAAGGCAATTTCTCTTGCGCAATGAATTTCTCAGTTTCCTTGAAAAAATGTTGCGCTTTTTGGTTCAGCGCTTCATAAAATCCTGGCCGGGAGATGATTTCCAGCGTTTTTAATCCGGCGGCCATGGCCAGCGGGTTGCCGGACAAGGTGCCCGCCTGATAAATGGGACCGGCAGGTGCGACTTTCTGCATAATTTCTTTTTTGCCGCCGTAAGCCGCAGCCGGTAAACCGCCGCCTATGATTTTGCCCAAAGTGGTTAAATCCGGCTGAATGCCGTACAGCGCCTGTGCGCCTCCGGGATGTACACGAAAACCGGTCATCACTTCATCGAAGATTAGTAGACTGCCATGGCGGTCACACAGATCTCGCAAGCCTTGCAAAAAGTCCTGCTGCGCCGGAATCACACCCATGTTTCCGGCAATGGGCTCCACAATCACAGCAGCAATATCTTCACCGTTTTGCTCAAATAGTTTTTCAACTGAAATCAAATCGTTAAACTGGGCGATCAGCGTCTGTTCGGCCAACGCTTGCGGAACGCCGGGGCTGGTCGGTTCGCCCAGAGTTAGGGCGCCGGAACCGGCCTTGATTAAAAAGCTGTCGCCATGGCCATGGTAACAGCCCTCAAATTTGACGATCTTGTTGCGCCGCGTGAAACCGCGCGCCACACGGATGGCGCTCATGGTCGCTTCGGTACCGGAATTTACCATGCGTACCATTTCCACCGAAGAAACCATTTCAATGATTTTTTCGGCGATACGGATTTCCAGTTCCACCGGTGCACCAAAGCTGGTGCCTTTCGCCGCGGTTTGGCAGACAAAATCCAGTACTTCTTCGTGGGCATGTCCCAGAATTAGCGGTCCCCAGGAACCAACATAATCAATGTATTCTTTACCGTCAACATCGCGGATGGTCGCGCCTTTGCCGGATTCGATAAACAGCGGGTCCAATCCCACCGAGCCAAAAGCGCGCACGGGTGAATTGACGCCTCCGGGCATCACGGTTTTTGCCTGCTCAAACAATTGCTTGCTTTTTGACATGCGTTTTCTTCTCCACGCTAACTAAACATATATTAGTAATTCTTCATTTTAAAACTAGTGTCAAGTTAACCAAGAAATGGTATGCTTCGACAGGCTCAGCATACGTTCTCTGAGCCTGTCGAAGGGAACTTTTGTACGTCAATTCATCACTAACATGACACTATGAGCTGGGAATTAGGAATTAGTAGTGAGTCCCAAGCTCCCGGTTCAAAATTATAAACACCTGTTTTCTATCCTGAATTATTCACTCAGCCACTTTACCACATCTTTGGCAAAATAGGTCAAAATGATGTCAGCCCCGGCGCGTTTGATGGATGTCAGCATTTCCATGGCGACTTTTTTCTCATCAATCCAGCCTTTTTCGGCGGCCGCTTTGACCATGGAAAACTCGCCGCTCACGTTGTAAGCCGCTACCGGTAAATCGATAGTATCGCGCACCTGACGGATTATATCCAAATAAGGCATAGCCGGTTTGACCATGATGATATCCGCGCCTTCCTGCACATCCAGTTCCACTTCGTACAGCGCCTCGCGGGCGTTGGCCGGGTCCATCTGGTAGCCGCGGCGGTCGCCGTATTGCGGGGCGGATTCGGCGGCGTCCCGGAAGGGACCATAGAACGCGGAAGAATATTTGGCGGCATAGCTCATGATGGGCATTTTCTCGAAGCCGTTTTCATCCAGCGCTTCGCGGATGGCGCCCACCATGCCGTCCATCATACCTGAGGGAGCTACCATATCGGCGCCGGCTTTGCCGTGGGTGATAACCTGCTGCTGCAACATTTCCAGCGTGGCGTCGTTATCCACTTCACCGTTAATTACCGCACCGCAATGACCATGGTCGGTATATTCACAGAAACAAACATCGGCGATAACGTACATATCAGGCACGGCCTTTTTGATAGCCATGATGCTGCGCTGAATGATGCCCTGCTCGCTGGTGGCGTCTGTGCCTTTGGCATCTTTATGGGCCGGAATGCCAAAAAGGATAATGGCCGGAATGCCCATCTGATACACCTGTTTCACTTCTTCCACCAATAAATCAATGGAAAACTGAAAATGGCCGGGCATGGAAGCGATGGGATTGCGGACATTTTTACCCTCGGTGACAAATAAGGGCAGGATCAAATCGTCTACAGACAGTTTCGTTTCGCGCACCATACGGCGGATATTTTCGTTGCGGCGCAAACGTCGCGGACGGTAATAGGGTGTAAACATCGTTAACTCCTTTTTATGAATGTTTTAATATTTTGTCAACCGTTTCGCGGGCGCTGAGCACACTGTCGCCCACACTGATGCCGCGCCGGAAATTTCCCGCAAAATAGAGGCCGGCATGTTTTTCTTCCAGCACATCGTACAGTTTTTGATAGCGGCTGTAGCCCACAGTGTACTGCGGGATGGCTTTGGGCCATTTTCTGGTTTTCGTCAGCGCCGGCTGCTCTGTTAAACCGATGAGATCATTTAGATCATCAAAAACAATCTTCTCCAGGTCCGTATTATCGGCTAAGGCCAGTTCCGGCTGGCGCGTGCCGCCGATAAAAGTAGTAAAGGCTGCATAGCCCTGCGGCGCACGATTGGGAAAGATAACCGAACTCCAGATGGAACCTAAAATATTACGGTTTTCTACCCTGGGAATCAAGAAACCAAACCCATCCAGCGGACGCTGTACAGCCGATTGGCGAAAAGCGCTGAACACCACGGCCACCGGTGGATATTTGATTTCACTAAAGCGGGCGGCTTCTTCCGGGGCCAGAAAATGTAAAATTTTACTTTGTACATACGCCGGCACCGAAATGATGAGCCGGTCGAAGCGGAATTGCTGTGTGTTCCCGTTTACACTAAAATCCAGCACAAATTGACCGTCCTCTTTGCGTATGGTCAGCAATTCGTGACCGGTAAAAATTTTACCGGTCAGCCGGTCGCTCAGGGCATCGGTAAAGGTTTGCATGCCGTTGACAAACGAAAAGAGCTTAGCCCGGTTCTTGGCTACTTCTTTACTCTGCTTTTGTTTGCGTTTACCCTTAATGGCGCCCTTAATAAAACTGCCATATTCCCGTTCCAGCGCCAACAGTTTGGGAAAAGCCGCAGCCGTGCTCAGCGTTTCCGGATCGCCGGCATACACACCGGCCACAAAGGGATTGATGGCGTAATCCAGGAATTCCTGTCCCAGACGATATTTTACCAGTTCAGCCAACGCAATATCATTACCGCTGCTGGGTTTAATGAACGGTTCTTTGAATAACCTCAGTTTGGCCCGGCCGGAAAATAGTTTTGTTTTTAAAAAAGACTGTGGCGTCATGGGCAGAGCGTGCAGCTGCCCATCTCGAATAATGTAGCGGTTGTTAGATTCCTCGCTGCCATACACTTTTTGGTCTTCGATACCCAGTTCGCGGATGAGTTCGCTCAGTGTTTCCGATGTTTCAAGCGTGCTGTTGGGCCCGTAATCGATTAAAAACCCATCCTCTTTTTCCGTGACAATGGTGCCGCCGCACTGCGTATTTTTATCAAACAGGCTGACGTCCCAGCCGGATTTATCCAGCCAGTAGGCGCTGCTCAATCCGGAAATGCCCGCGCCGACGACGGCTATCTTCTTTTGTCTATTCATAGATGTCTTCCTGTTGAATATTTGCTCTTTTATCTTGCCCTATTTTGTTCAAAACCAGCTTTTCAAGCAATTGCATGTACCGGGGATGTGTGTTCAGCGCCTCAATACGATGAAAATAACGTATGCCGGACGCTTCTGCCAGTTCCTTGTACAGCATGCCGATCTCGTAAACGGTTTCAGAATTATCGGCCACGAAGCCTAAAGGATAGACGAACAGTTCTTCTACCTTTTGAGCGGCCAAGCCCCGAATGGTCTCATCCGTGGCCGGACTCAGCCATTTAACCGGCCCAACCTTGCTCTGAAAGGCCAGATGTGTGTGCACATCGGGAGGCAGAAGCGCTTTGATTTTTTCCACAGCCCGCCGCACTTCCTGCTCGTAGGGGTCTCCTTTTCGGATGCGTTTAAAGGGAATGCTGTGGGCGCTGAATAACAGATGTTTGGGGCGATCTTTACTGTTTGAATTTTCAAACGCATCATTTATTTGTTCGGCTATGGCTGCTACAAAAAGCTCTTCGTCGCTGTAGCGATCGATAAAGTGAAATTGTCCCTCAGCAGGATGGTGATTAATGCGCTTAAAAAAGGCCTCGAATGAACCGGTAGTGGTTGTGGAATAAAAAGGGTACATGCTGACAAAAATAATTTTGTCATATTCCTTTTGACGCACCTCAGCCCAAACGTCTTTTAACAAGGGGCGCCAGTAGCGCATGGCCGTATAAACAGTAAAACGGTGTTCCGTACTTTTACTAAGCAACCTGGTAAGCGCCTGCGCCTGCTGTTCGGCCAGCTCATTTAGCGGTGTTTTGCCGTCCAGTTTTTGATAGATGCTTTTGCTTTCTTCCAACCGGCTGGCGGCGATTTTGCGGGCCAGAAAATGACGAAACACAGCCGGCGCCGGTATATCGATGATAGCCGGATCGCGAAAGATATTGGTTAAAAAGGCTTCCACCTCATTCAGGCTGTTCGGCCCGCCCATATTTCCCAGAATAACGGCACTGTTCATCACATTACCTCACACCGTCCGGGAAAATTGCGGTTGATTGGCCGATTTCTGCATCAGATAGGCGTCAAAATTCATGGCAATATTACGAATAAGCAATCGCCCGGCTGTGGTTACGGTGAGCCGGTCCGTTTCCAATACAATCAATCCGTCTTCTTCAAATACATGCAGGTTTTTCAGGGCATCGGCAAAATGTTCGTCAAAGGAAATGCCATATTTGCTTTCAATATCGGTTTTTTGCAGACGAAAATTGCACATCAGCTCGGTGATGACCTTGCGACGCAGTTGATCTTCTGCGCTTACTTTCACACCGCGCATTGTGGGCAGCTGCCCGGCGTCCAACCGCTCAAAGTAGGGCGCAAGCCCCTTTTCGTTCTGAACATACAAATCCGACAACATGCTGATGCTGGAAATTCCGAAGGCCAGGAGGTTTAAACCGGAATGGGTGGAATAGCCCTGAAAATTCCGGTAAAGCGTACCGTTTTGCATAGCCAGGGTCAGTTCATCCTGCGGTTTGGCAAAATGATCCATGCCGATGTACACGTAACCGGCGGCGGTTAGCGTTTCGATGCTCAGTTTTAACAGATTTAATTTTTCTTCCGGGCCGGGCAGGGTGTCCGCCTTCAGCAATTTTTGCCGTTTAATCAGATTAGGCAGGTGGGCGTAATTAAACACGGCCAGCCGGTCGGGGTTGATATCGATGATTTTTTCCAGCGTGTGGCCAAAGGATTTGGTGTCCTGGAAAGGCAGACCGTACATCAGGTCGATGTTCATGCTGACAAAGCCCAGCTCACGCGCCCAGTCGATAGCCCGCCGGGTGATATCTTCGGGCTGAATGCGGTTCACTGCTTCCTGCACCTGCGGGTCAAAATCCTGCACGCCCATGCTGGCCCGGTTAAAGCCGATTTCCTGCAAGGCCTGCATGTGGTCGAAGGTAAGCTCGCGCGGATCCAGTTCCACGCTGATTTCAGCCTCCGGCAGAAATTCGAAATGATTTGTAATAATGCTGCCAAGCCGGCGGATTTGTTTTGGACTGAGATGAGTGGGCGTCCCGCCGCCCCAGTGCATCTGCAATACTTTACGGTCGTTGCCGAGATGGCTCTTAAGTAATTTGATCTCCTTTTCCAGATAGTCGATGTACTGGTCCACACGATTTTTATTACGGTTGAGCAACATATTACAGCCGCAATAATAACAAAGCGTGTTGCAGAAGGGTAAATGGAAATAGAGCGACAACTCTTTTTTAGCGACGTTCCGGTCGTCATTTTGCAGATGCTGAATGTATGTGTTTGCATCCACACCGTTATGAAAATACGGCGCAGTGGGGTAACTGGTGTAGCGCGGCCCCGGACGATCGTATTTTTTTAACAGATCGATGTTAACGTCCATTTGTTCTCTATGCATGTTCTACCTTTTATTTTGATTTTAAACGACTGCTGATTTCCCGTACTTGCTCGACAAGATAGTAAACATTGTCCAGCGGAATGTCGGGCAGAATGCCATGACCCAGATTAAACACATGCCCGCTTTGTCCGGCAAACGTTTCCAGAATTGTACGCACTTCCTCTTTAATGATTTCCGGACTGCCGTACAGGGCGGTTGGATCCAGATTACCCTGCAAGGCCACAGACCCCCGGGCCAGTTTTTTGGCTTCTTTGACGTCTGTCATCCAGTCCACGCCCAGCACATCGGCGCCGCTGTCCAACAGCAAACGAAAGGGCGCGATGCCGCCTTTGCTGAACAGGGTGACGGGCACGCCGCCTGGTTTTAATTTTTCAACGATTTGGCTCATCCATTTACCGGAAAATTCCATGAACAGGTGCGGGGGCAAAATGCCGCCCCATGTGTCGAATATCTGGATGGCCTGCGCGCCGGCGTCAATCTGCATTTGCAGGTAGCGCACTACTGCCTCGCTTAGTATGCTGAGCACGGTTTTCAGGAATTGCGGCTGGCGAAAAACCAGTTCTTTAATGAAGCGGAAATTTTTAGATGGTTTTCCTTCCACCATATAGGTGGCCAGGGTAAACGGCGAACCGCTAAAGCCGATTAGCGGGGTTCTGCCATTTAGTTCGCTGCGAATCAAGCGCACCGCCCGGGCTACATAGTTCAGTTTTTCTTCCAGTCCGTTTAACGTCAGATTCTGCAAATCCGCTTCGCTGCGCAGCGGCGCTTCCAGCCGCGGTCCTTCATTTTCGCGAAAGGTCAGGGTTTGGCCCATGGCTTCGGGAATAACCAGAATATCGGAAAACAGAATGGCGGCATCCAGGCCAAAACGGCGGACGGGTTGCAGGGTTATTTCCGCGGCCAGCTCCGGCGTTTTACACATGGTTAAAAAATCGTGTTTAGCGCGCAGTGCGCGATACTCGGGCAAATAGCGTCCGGCCTGGCGCATCATCCAGATGGGCGTGCGTTCAAGCGGTTGGCGGCGGATAGCCTTTATGTATAAAAAATCAGATGGGTTCATTTATTCCTCGCAAAATAATCAATTAAAACCTGCAGTAAATCATCTTCCGTACTTTGGGACGGTAAAATGTCTACCGTTAATCCGGCCTTTTCCACGGCGCGCTGCGTAGTCGGCCCGATGACGGCCACAGGCGTTTGTGTTTGCCTGATGATTTCCAACATGTCCCGGCCCAGCAAATCCACGAAAAAGCGAAAGGCCGACGGGCTGAAAAAGGTCAGTGCGTCCAGTTCCCCGGCCGCAATCTGTCGACGCATAAGTTCGGCATCCAACTGGTCATTGGGCAGCGTGCGGTATGCTTCTATTGTAGTTACTTCCGCGCCCAGCTTTTTAAGGCCCAGAGGTAATTCACTGCGCCCAAGATTGGATGTGGGCCAGAGGACTTTTTGCCCCTTCATGTTCAGCCTATTAAATTCCTGCAGCAAACCGGCCGCCGTAAATTTCCGCGGGATTAAATCCGCTTTCAGGTTGTATTGGCTCAACGCTTCAGCCGTCTTTGTACCTACAACGGCGATGCGCAGCGGAAGATTCCGCAGGCCAAAATTCTGCGCCCGATCCATAAAATAGCGCACGCCGTTCGCGTTGGAAAAAACAATCCAGTCAAAGCGGCCAACGGACTTTAAAATCCGGTCACAGTCTGCCCAGCTCTGCGGCCCTGCGATTTTAACGGTTGGGAACAGCAGCGCCTGAGCGCCGACGGTTTCGATCTTTTGAATAAATGCGGCCGCCTGCAGGGCGTCGCGCGTGACCAGAATTTTACGATTAAACAAGGAAGCGGTCACGGCTACGGTTCCTGTAAAAGATCCATTGCACCACGATCAATCATCATTTTGGCCAGGGTTTTGCCGATCGATGCGGCATCCGCTGCTGCGCCGGCAAGGGTCTCTTTAATATGCACGGCGCCGTCAAAGCTGCCCACGAAGCCGCGCAGCGTCAATTGGTCTTCGGCCACTTCGGCCAGCGCGCCCACCGGAAACTGGCAGCCGCTGTCCAGCCTGCGCAAAAATGCCCGTTCAGCCAAAGCGGCCTGCATGGATTCAGGCTCATTAAGGGCTTGAACGATGCCGAGCAATTCCGGTTCATTTTCACGGATTTGCACGCCTATGGCCCCCTGACCGACTCCGGGGATCATTTCATCCGCAGAAAAAGGATAAAACCGCACGTCCTTCAGTTCCAGTCGTTTAATAGCCGCTTCGGCCATGATGACGCCATCCAGATTGTGTTCAGTTAATTTATGCAAACGGGTGTGAATATTACCGCGCAGGTCGGCGATTGTTAAATCCGGGCGTAAGGCGGCCAATTGCGAGCGGCGGCGGATACTGCCTGTGGCCACAAGCGCCCCCTGTTTTAAGTCCTGCACCGAGCGGCCGTCTTCCGTTACCAAAACATCGCGTACCGGTCCGCGTTGCGGTACGGCGGCCAGCATGAGGCCTTCGGCCATGGTGGACGGTAAATCTTTTAAACTATGCACGGCCACATCGATTTGTCTGCTGAGCAATTTATCTTCAATGGTTTTGGTGAACACGCCCTGTCCGCCAATTTGGGTCAAAGAAGATTTTTGATCCTTATCGCCTTCGGTTTTAATTATAATTTGCTCAACAATCAGTTGAGGGAACTGCTGCCGAAGTAATCCTGCAATGTGGTTAGCCTGCCATAAAGCCAGAGCGCTGCCGCGCGTGCCGATGCGAATGCGATTCATGTATTCAGTCTCCGTCCATGCCGTAAATTTTTCGAATCATTTCCATTTCCCGGGCGTGGTCACCCGAAGTCAGCGTGCTTTGCTTAAGAAAACTGATGTGCTGATGCAGAATTTTGTTGAGAATGCTCTGCGTTAAATATTCCACCTCTTCACGCCCTTCCTCGGGCAGGCGACTGTTTAAGCGGGCCAATTCGTTTTGGCGCAGTGTGTCGAAATAGTGTGTTAGCTGTTCAATAAACGATCCCAGAGAATGCACTTTGCACCATGATTCGTACTCGCTGACCATTTCATCCACAATTTCCAGCGCGGCCGGAATTTCTTTTTCCCGTTTTTTTAGATTAAGGCGTACAATTTCTTGTAAAGCGTCCAGGTTGTACAAATAGACATTTTCGATTTTTTGTACGGACGGCTCGATGTCGCGGGGAATGGCCAAATCGATTAAAATGATGGGCTGGGAGCGTCGTTCATACCCAATTTTTTTCATCATCTCTCTGGTTACCAGATAATCGCTGCTGGAAGTGGCTGAAATAACAATATCGCTTGTTTGCAGCACCTGGGGCAGTTCTTCAAGGGTATGGGCTGATCCGCGGAATTTTTCGGCTAAAGCTTCGGCCTTTTGCAGAGTTCGGTTGGCAATACGGATTTTAGTGACGCCTTTATCCAAAAAATGCAGAGCAGCCAGTTCCGCCGTTTCGCCTGCGCCAATCAGCAACACGTGTTTACCGGTTAAATCGGTGAAGATCTTCCGGGCCAGCTCCACGCCGGCAAAACTAACCGATACGGCGCCGTCAGATAAAAAGGTTTCGTTGCGGATGCGTTTTTCGGTCTGCAAGCCAAATTCAAGCAATTTATTTAACAGGGCGCCGGTGGATTTTAAATCATGAGCAAGCTGATACCCGTCTTTTACCTGGCCGGTTATCTGCGGTTCGCCGATGATTTGCGAGTCTAATCCGGAAATGACCTGAAAAAAATGGGCCACGGCCCGTTCACCGGAATAGATGTAAATAAAATCATCATTTTCAAAAAGGTCGGTATTTTTTAGTTGATTTAGCCGGCGGCGGATTTGCTTTTGGCTCTCTTCGCTCAGATAGCCGCTAACATAAACTTCCGTGCGGTTGCAGGTGGAAATAATCATACAGCCATCCAGATCGAATTCCGGAATCAAAGTCCGGATGACGCGTTCCTGCTCGCTGCTGTCTAAGGCCGCCGGTTCTCGAACCTCGACAGGAGCTGTTTTATGTGAAATACCGATTAAGTATATAGGTATTGTATTATTCATGTTAAATGATTAAAACCTTTTTTAAAAGAAACGATGGAACGAATTGGAAAAATTCAATACAACCATTCCACCAACTAATAAGATTAAAAAAGTGAGCAAAGACAACCAGGCCATGCGTCGGCCATACCATTTCATCAACCGCGAACTAAAATATCCAATTAAATAGATGAGCCATAGGCTGTCTAAAAGTATAATTTTAACATCGGGAAGCCAGAAAGAACCCAGTTTCTGATACGTCTGGAAATGCCCGTTTAAAATTCCAAGCCCTAAAAAAATGATGCCAATGACCACGGTATGTATACTCATTTTCTCCAAATAATTCAGGGATGGCAACTGTTGAAAGATGATACCGAAGCGATGCTTTTTTATACTGCGTTCCTGCAGAAGGTACATTAGGGCATAAATCGCCGAAAGAGCCAGGGCGGTATAGCCAATAATAGTCATGGCTACATGCAATATGAATCCGGGATTTTTTAGCAGGGGATTGGGTTGGATATGTGGTTTAAGATAGAGCAACGAAATCAATTCAACCAAAAAGGCAAAGCTTAAAATAAAGAATCCAGAGGCCTTATTATTCAGACGTAATTCAACGATAAGGTAGACCAGTACAATCGAAAAGGCCAGGAATGATAAAAAATCATGCACCGAGGCGAAGAAAATTCGGTTAATTGAAAAATGGAACAGGCCTAAATGCAATAAATGAATGACAAGTAGACCCGCGAGCAGCCAGGTTGAATGTTTTGCCAGACGCTTGTTCGTTCCCCGAAAGATAGTGTAGTAAAAATACGTAATTCCCAGATACAAAAAGGGCAGTAAATAACAGCCCCACATTCCCAAAATTTTCATTACATCTGCCTTTTTAGTTCTAAAATTTATGAGTCTGCTCTAAAAACCAGTTTTTGTCATTTTCCCAACGGGACCACTTTCGT
>CAZIBE010000121.1:0-11328 GCA_964536685.1 uncultured Calditrichaceae bacterium
TAATTTCTGATCCGGACCAACCGGAACCAAAAAGGTGTTTAAATTTTGAATAAAATATTTTCTTTCTCAATTCCATATTGCAATAAAATATTGAAAAAAGCAAACTACTTTTTTTAATAAATCATCACAACCTAAAAAACAGTTACTAAACTGCGAAGCGGCAGAATGTGAATAGCTCCGGACGAAACCCGGGGATAATGCGCGATCAAATGATCTACACTGCAAAGCAGTTTAGTTATACGATTTGATAGAACCTGTCATCAGGATAAAATGCAATTTCTCTAAAGAATTCAGCTCTTTTCCCAGAAGGGACTCCTTTGGAGCAGAGTTGATAGTTATCTTTTTACTGTATCCTTATCCTTTATCCCTTCCGAAGGGAGGAGCGATTCAACTTAAATACCTTCGAAATTAAATCAGCAAATTTTACAAGTAGTGACTATTTTCTAATTACTGACAAGCTATTATTCTAAACTTTTAAAAAAATCCATCAGCGCAGATTCATATATATTCCATTTTTATTAATGGTATGTAAACGCATAAAGAATAGTCGCCCTAAATTCAAGTTATTTTTAAAGTTATTTCCCTCACCCCTCGGATCCCCTCTCCCAAACCTGGGAGAGGGGACGGCCGCAAAAGCGGCGGCTTTCGCCGGGGAGAGGGAAAACAAAACTTAATTTTTCAAAGGTTTCTATTCATCACTCTTGCAAAGCATGGCGTCTATGCCAGCGCCCAACGCCGGCGCTTCCCGCAACCGCGAAGGTACGATGATTTCTTCGAGATTGGCATAGTGCGATTTTGCTTTATCGGGTAAAGAAGAAGTTGCAATAAGCTTGCTTAGTTGATTCAACGCCGGCTGGCGCACGGTTTTTTTACCGGCAGGGGAGCCAAACAGTTCGCCGAGGCGCTGCCCGATAATGATGCGCTCAAACAGACCGCCTAAATAGGGGTGGCTTGCGCTTAGGGCCGGACGATTGGGATTAACGAACGCGAATCTGTTTTGCCAGCCCTTGTACAGCGTTACAATGCGTTCGAACAATAAAGCGGCAATATTCAGGGAGACCTCTTCTATGGTCTCCCGGGCAGCCTGATCTGTGCCGTTTAAGGCCAGTGCGGCGATCTGCAGGGGATAGATACCCTCTTTATTAAGTTCGCTAATTTCTTTGCCGCAGCGTTGGGCGTAAAGGCTTTGTATGCCGCCGGCCGAGGCAAAGCGTTCCAGCGAAATTCCCTGTGTATTTTTCATTTCCCATGTTTTGGCCAGCCATGTTTTGGTTTGGTCCAGCGGTACTAACCGTCCCTTAAGCTTCAAGGCGTCGGCTACGCCGGTACCGCCCCCTAAATAGTAGCCGTTTTGTATATCGGCAAATAATCCGTCCGCTGCGTAGTTCTCACCAATACCGCAATAATCGGCGTCGCTGCCTAAATGACTAACCGGTTGGGCCAGTTGCAGATGCTTCAGCGCCAACCGTTCTTCAAGGTCTTTGGCGTAGTTGAGCATGCGCGGACCGTTGGCTAGCACGGCGATACCCCGCTTATCCTGAGATTTAATGCCCGGCATGCCGATGCCTATCAACAATTGTTTGTTAGCACTCTGGCCGGCGATCATTTCCACAACCTGAGCGCAGGCCTCGATATACACCGCTCCCTGCTGCTCTTCATCGGCAGTGGGCTGGACGGCGCCCTGTTCGAATTCTTTGAGCTGTGTGGTGATAGCCACCGGTTTGAAATCCGGTAAAAAACCGGGAATTTCTTTATAGGATTTTTCGGCGTGGAGCTCTCCCAGGCGGAAGCCGACTCCGCTGGCATCAGCTTCAACCAGCCAGGCGCTTACTTTGCTTGCTCCGCCGTCAATACCGATAGTGATAAAATCATGAGGCATAAAACACCCTTAAACTATATTATTATTTACTTTTTTGTTTATGAAGGGTACTCCCTATTATCAATTCAAATCAAACAACTGCAAAATATGAAAGATTGTCGAATGTTAATTTTGCAGAACTCTTTCAATTCAGATGCTATCAGAGGGAGATTTTGCAATTCACCCTTATGTCGTCTTCATTAAACCTAAATACGCTCTTCTTAAACGTATCACTTACTACTTATTGCCCATTTTATTCATTCGAATACGCCGGCGGATGGCCTCGGCGCGCATATAGTCCTTGGCCTCATCATTGCGGTCGATAGTGGCCTGATCGATGCTGTGGTCTGTCCCGCCGGAATGGCGCACCACTTCGTAGATGGCATCCCAAACGCGGCCAATGCGATGTTTTTCGCTGATTTGCAATACCATGTGATAATCTTCGCCATAATTGCGGGCAAAGGGTTCTTCGTTCATGCTAAAACCGATGTCGCGGATTAGTTGTATGGGGATGGAGCGCGGCGCTCCGGCTCCGTTAATACGCAGCAAGTTGTTACGCCCGTTCTCTTCGGTCCATTCGTCGTGCGTTACAACCGGTAAATCTTCCATGCGTGTATAGTTGCCGGCGTCATCCAATTGCCAGACCTCGTAGGAGCCGATGACCATGCCGATTCTGGGATCGCTGTCATAAACCGCCAATATTTTTTCCACGGCTTCGGGTTTTAAGCGATCGTCGGAATCCAATTGCACGTAATAGGCCCCGCGCGCTGTTTGGGCGCCTACGTTCAGGCACAGGCCGATATTGTTGATATCCACGACCACCAGTTGGACGGCGGGCTTTTGGGCATCGTATTTATCGCCGCCCGGCAGGTAGCGTTTAACTTCGCCAATGGTAGGATCGGTATCGCCGCCGTTGACGACCACCACCGCTTCCACTTCGGCTATTGTTTGATTTTGTACGCTTTCGATGGCCGGGCCAATGAACTGTGGCCGGTTGTTTACCGGAATGATTACCGAGGCTTTTAAGGAAGCATCATCGGTAGCAGGCGGCCGGTCGGCGTAAAAGGTGCCTGGGGCCAAATAGGCCTTTATGCGCTTCAGATGTTCGCTAACGACGCGTTCGGCCTCCAATTGGCTTTCTTTACTTGCCAATAAATAATCAAATACATTATGGCTTTTAGCCTCGGCAACCAAACGGTATAAGGAGCCGGCATAGCGGTTGGCGATGTGCAGCAACTCAAATTGTTCTGAAAGTTTTAAGCGCAGATCATACAGCGTATTGAATTTTAATAGATCGTCGCAAAAGTGGACTGCTTCTAAAGCAGAACGCCGCATAAAAAATACGCGTCCGTAATCCTGATTGTCGCGTACGCGGCCGATATGATGTTTCAGCAGACGAACCTCGCGGACGTCGCCGTCTTCCTCTAATTCGTAATCGGTGTAAATCATTCCCGCCTGCGCATGGTGACCGGCGGCCATCAGGTAAAGGTCCAGCGCCGATTGCTTTAGCTGGATGGAAACAGGCGTATTGTTCAGATACAGCACGAACGGCGCTTGTGCGCTTTGCAGGGCCTGATTGATTTTAGCGCCCAACGTCTGTTCTTTTTCGGTTATAATAACTTGCAGAGGCTGACGGCTATTTAGCGAATCAATCCGTTGCCGGATGCGCTGAGGCTCGTCCTCGGCAATAATCACAATTTCAAATTCGTTATTTTTTTGTTTTAAAACAGAGTTTAATGTATCGCTGAAGGCCTCGTTATCGTAACCATGAAGCACAACGCTTACTTGTAAATCGGACATAAAATCTCCTGCTTAATTTAATTGTTGCTTAACCTCTTTTAGTCAAACCCTTAGAAATTCACCTATAGTTCTAATCGGGAACCGGGAACTGTAAATTTGTTAGATGATGAATTTTAAATTACAGTCAAACATTTTTTCCGAAGGGGTCCTTTGGCTATCTGGAATAATTTTACTCCTCTGTTTTATCCTGTCTATTTACTATTTCCTCTTTTCTCATTTGTTTTCTCGAACAAATACTAATCTCCATTAGCTATGATTATTGTGTCGCTCCTTTGGGTTTGTTTCAATCGTATAACAGATATTTTTTTCGCAAGGATAAAAATCCAGCTAACTCTTTTTGCCATTTTTTTTGAATTTCATTCACCGGCACATGATTTAGCAAATCTTTCGTAATCCAGTCGCACCCCAGCACTTTATTGAACACTTTAACGCGCGCCTTGCCGGACAATATTTTCTGAGTCGGATACAGTTTTAGCGCCGTTTGCAAAATATATAGGCCGGTTGTGTATGAGTTGTATTTATACGGATCGGTGATATGAAGTTGCACGCCCTGGCAAACCTCCCCCTTAAAAAGGCGGTAATAAGGCTTGAAGTACAAGGGACGAAAAAGAATCCCCGGCAGATGCAGGTCGTTTAAAGCGGAAGCGAAGGCGTAGCTGTCAATCCACGGCGCGCCGATTAACTCGAAGGGAGAAGTGTAGCCCACGCCTTCGGAAAGAACATCCAACTCGCCGATGGTGCCCGTGGCGCTCATTAGTAGAACCGTCTGCCAGTGGGGCACGTGCGGCGAAGTAGGCGCCCACAAAAGACCGGTGTCGCCCCACAGCATGTTACGGCGCCAGTTTTTTAGAGGCACCACCGTCAACCGGCAGTGGATGTCATACTCATTGTTGAATAAGCGCGCCAGTTCGCCGATGGTCATTCCGTGGCGGTAGGGGATGGGGTAGAGTCCCACAAAAGAGAAGAAGCCCGGCTCAACCAGATTACCTTCAACCTGTTCACCGCCTAAAGGGTTGGGGCGGTCAAGAATAATGACTTCCTTGTCAAATTTGGCGGCGGCTTCCATGACCTTGGCCATGGTGTAAATGTAAGTGTAAGCGCGCACGCCGATATCCTGAATATCAACTAAAATAACATCCACATTTTTTAGCATCTCAGCCGTGGGCTTGCGCTGTTTCCCGTAAAGGCTGTAAACCGGCAGACCGGTATGAGGATCGGTTTCGTTTTCGATATGGGCGCCGGCATACACAGCGCCGCGGATGCCGTGTTCCGGGCCAAACAGGGCGACCAAATTTATATCCGGATTGGACATAAAAATATCGGCGCTGCTTTGCAGCTTGTGATTCACGCCGCTGGGGTTGGTCAGTAAAGCCACGCCTTTGCCGCGCACTAAGTGTAAATAATTCTGTATAAAATTTTCATCCCCTAAAATGACGCGGCCGCCGGAGTCTTTTCTTGGAGACAATTGCACAGATGGTTTTTGGGATGAACAGGCGGTTGCCAGAAAAAAGAAAGCCGTAAGAAAAAAAGCAAAGAGAAAACGGTTTTTAATAGCCATAAAATTTTTCTGTCTTTTAATGAAACCAAACAGGTTGATTAAGTGAATGAACAAACTTTGTAAAGATAATGACTCGCCTGATAAATTTCAAATTGAAAGTGTACTATTTTTAAGGAATGGTTCTAATAATGTTACGGACCCTTAGGGAATACAGCGGATTTTGTCTAATTAATTAGTCAAAGAAAAAGAATATCCACTATCCTGCCGAAGAAGTTAGGAAAACCGTAGAGATGTTATGAAAATAGCCTATGGTTTCAGCGCTGGGAAACGAAACGTCTGCAACCCGTTATCGTTCCGTCAGGGACTGTTGAAGATAATCAGCCTCCTATTCAATAAAAATGTTCAGAACCAAATATGCGCGGTAACCCCTCTTGTATTTATGAGTGTTGAACAGCATCAACCGTTTTGGGAGATTTTCGGGGAGCAGAGATACATTTAAATTGAAAAGCGGTGAACAACTTACATTGCCCACCGCTTACGTGTTGGGGTAAATGGATTACAAAAAACTATATCTCAAGCCGACCGCCAGCGTCTGTTTCAATTGGCGTACCGTTGAGATATCGCGATCGTAAAAGAGTTTTACGTTAAAGCTTACCGACAGGTACGTGCGGAAAGATCGCTTATTCTGGTCATGCCATAAGAAATTTTAAGGCTGTTATTCCATGAGTACTTTTCCTGTTCCAGGTTGGTCTTACCATTAAAATTTAATTGCCATGCCCAGGAATCCTCGCCGCCTTTTTGCCAGTTATCGAAACTGTTTTGTGTAAAAATCAATAACCCCACCGCTTCTTTTTGCCAGCCGTATTTAGGCTTTTCTTCTTTTTTATCCTGGGCGTTAACGTGAGCGATACCGATGGTAAGCAATAATAGGGTTAATAAAATATGCCACTTCATCGTCCGTAGTCTCCTTGTTTTGCATAAAATTCTGATTTATTTCATTAGTTGAATTTTGCCGCTCTGGTCAAATGGAAGAGAAAAAGAATTTAAGAGTTTTAAAGGCGTTTTAAAATCTGCCTTGCCTTTTAAATGATAATTTAGTTTCTGACCGCTGGTTAATAAATTATAAACAGCCATACCCATATCCATAAAATTAAGCGTTATGGGCAGATGGATTTCGTTTTCTCCCTTTTTGTTGATCTTTATTGCTTGATCGGTTAAGCCGGAAAGCCAGTTTGCGCCGTTTACGTCCAAATGATAGTCGAGCTTGTTTACGGTAAAACTCAGTGCATTTGGATTTTTCAGCGTAATGCCTATATCCAGCTGCGCTCCGCTCAGACCGATATTTTTCAGCTTGATGCTTTTTAAACTGATGGAAGGTAAGCGCAGGTTGGGAAGGTAACCGGTTTTGCTGACCGGGATTGTTACAACACCTAAGACCGGAACATTTATACCTAATTTCATTTTTAGTTGATATCTGATGCTGTCTGCACCTTTCAGGCTATCAAATGTTTTGTATATTTCAGCAAATGTCAGCGATAGGGGAATATCCACACTGGATTTGCCGCCTGCTTTAATTTGCAGATTCTTTTGTTGATTACCCTTTAAAAAGGAATGGTTGTTCAGTAAAAAATCATAATCAAAGCCGGCCAGTTTAACGGCCACCGGATTGGGATTGCTTACGGCAACATTAAAATTCAAATCAACTTTCCGGAAAGAAAGTTTCGTCAGGCTTACTTTTTTCACATTAGCCCGGGGCTTTTGGATATTAACTTGTTGCAGAACCTGTGTTAATTCCGAACAGGAAAGAAGCGTTAATATTAAGAATATTAGTACGGTCAAAACAGAACGCGTTCCTATCCGGCCAAACAATAAAACGGTTAAATTCTTTTTCATTTTAATTACCATAGTTAAAAATGTACTTAGTTATTTTCGTTAAAAAGATGTACATCGTGCTGCGGATAAGGGATGGAAATTTTATTTTGGTCGAATGCTAATTTGACTTCTTCCTGCATATCGAAAAACAAATCCCAATAGTCGGCCGATTTAACCCAGGCGCGCACGGCAAAATTTACCGAACTATCGGCCAACTCGCTTAATACTACCTGCGGCGCCGGTTCTTTGAGCACGCGTTCGTCCTTTGACAACATCTCATTTAAAATGGCTTTTGCTTTTTGAATATCATCTTCATAGCCGATACCAAAAGTCATATCCACACGGCGCGTTTCTTCAGTGGAGAAATTCACGATGCTGCCGTTGGATACCGCCCCGTTTGGAATGATGATCGTCTTGTTGTCCGGTGTTTTCAGAACCGTATTGAATACCTGAATATCGTGAACCTTGCCGATATGTCCCTGCGTTTCGATTACGTCGCCTACTTTAAAAGGCCGGAATATCAGAATCAAAACCCCTCCGGCAAAATTTGACAAACTGCCCTGCAAAGCCAAGCCGACGGCCAGACCGGCCGCGCCGATGACTGCTATAAAAGAAGTTGTGGCAATGCCCATCATGGAGGCAACACTAATCAATAACAGTACTTTCATGGCAATATTTGCCAGCCTGATTAAAAATTTACGCAGGGAAAGATCGATATTGCCCTTTACCATGGCTTTATCCATGCCCTTCACTAACAGTTTAATCACCCATAAACCGATGAGCAGGGTTGCTATGGCCCACAGCAAATCGGGAATGATCTGTAATAAATAGGCAAAGATCTTTGTGTAATAATATTGAAGATTTTCCAATTAATTATCCTCTCTTTTTATTTATTCATGGTCAATATTTTTTGAAAGTCGTAATAAGGCGCTTTTTGCCGTTTCATGAATTTGTTTGTCTTCAATTAAAAGCCAATGCTCCAACACAGGCACAATCACTGTACCTTTTTCATAAATCCTCCATTTCCACATTCAAGTAACTTATTAGCGGTAATTACATAGTTGAGATACTAACGGTGTGCCAATATAATAAGTTTATTTATATTGCAAAGTATATGCAAGCGAAAATCCATTTTATCTTTAACCATACCATTTTTTTAGTTGTCAGCTATCAGTTTTTAGTTATTGGTTGTTCGTTAATCATTATCGGTTGTTAAAAGCTGACGGCTGACAGTTGAGGGCTAATAGCTAATAGATATGGAAATTTCCGGTTTATCCGGATAGATATTGTCACTACTAATGATGGAATTGAAAAAGACGTTGCCAGGGCAAATAACACAGGGTTGGGGGAGAGGGCAAAAAAGCCGCCCCCTTTAAAATGGGGACGGCCTAAAAATTGGTTTTACTGTTATTTTTTTTCTTTCTTTTTGCGGGGACGGGTTTTGCCGTTACTGCCTCGCCATATTTTACCGCGACGTGTACGGCGATCTCCTTTGCCCATAAGCATTCCTCCACGTTGGTTTGACGGTTTTTAGGTTATTGCGCTTTCACAAATATCTCAGTATTATGGTTGCATATAATGCTCTAATTTATATTTTTCTAATCGTTAACGCAAGGAAGGAAGGTATCGCGCGATACTGAATGCCCCCCCCAATTTAGGACTCATTAAATTTTAATGAATAATGTTGAATAAATACATTTTCTAAACGGACCGATGGTTGCAAAATGTAATTATGACGCCGTTTTCTGATTAACGGCAAATTGCATATTAACTATATCAAAACATTCGATATAGCCTTTTTATATTTTCCTACACAAATCAACAGAATTTAAAAAAATGAAGCCTATCCACATTATTTTAAGAAGAACCTTGTATTTGCCTCCAGAATGCTTTAAATTTTGAAACTTTTTATAATTCACATTGCAGGGCAGCCTGCAAATAAACATTAATGGAGGTATAATTTTTTATGACTGAAGAAAAGAAAAGTGACGTCCTGGAAGAGACGACACAAAGTCCAACCCCTAACCCCCCTCAAACCGATGAGGTGGCAACTGCACCGGCAGATGAAGCTCCGAAAACCGATGAAATAAACGAATCCGCTGAAGCAACCGCTCCCGAAGCGCAGGCAGCGCCAGAAAGCGAAACAACAGATTCGGATGAAAAACCTGCTGAAGAACCTCAGCCGGAACCCGCCGCAGAGCCGGTTAAAACAGAAATGGAAGAAATAGTCGTTAAGTTGGAAGACCTGCAGGAAGAACATGAATATTCCGAAGAGGAAAGAACTGTTTTATCTAACCTGTACGATCAAACCATGAACCGGATTACCGAAGGCGAAGTGGTTGCCGGCCGTATTTTAAACATTACGGACAGCAATGTTATCGTCGATATTGGCTTTAAGTCTGAAGGACTTATTCCCAAAGAAGAATTTGATAATATAGATGATCTAAAACCGGGCGATGAAGTGGAAGTGTATCTGGAGACCCTGGAAGATATGGACGGCCAGTTGACGCTTTCCCGCAGACGGGCCGAATTTATCCGCGCCTGGGAACAGTTAGTGGAAAAATATGAAAATGATGAAGTCATTCCGGGCACCATCGTGCGCCGCATTAAGGGCGGAATGGTGGTTAATGTCATGGGAGTAGACGCCTTTTTGCCGGGCTCTCAAATTGACGTAAAACCCATCCGTGATTTTGACGCCTATTTGGGAAAACAGCTTAATTTCAAAATTGTTAAAGTGAACCACGCCCGCAAAAATATTGTTGTTTCTTCTCGCGTGCTGATTGAAAAGGAAATGGAAAGTCAGCGCAAGGAAATCCTCAGCACGCTGGAAAAAGGTCAGGTTCGCAAAGGTATCGTCAAGAACATCACCGATTTTGGTGTGTTTATCGATTTGGGCGGCGTAGACGGCCTGTTGCATATTACCGATTTAAGCTGGGGCCGCGTCAATCATCCTTCCGAACTGGTCAAGTTGGATCAGGAATTAGAGGTGATGATTTTGGATTTCAATGAACAAAAAGACCGTATCTCTCTGGGGCTCAAACAGTTGCAGCCGCATCCCTGGGAAAATGTGGAAGAAAAATATCCCGTTGGTTCCAAAGTCAACGGCCGCGTAGTCAGCCTCACCGATTACGGCGCATTCATTGAACTGGAAAAAGGCATCGAGGGATTGATTCATATCTCGGAAATGTCCTGGTCACAGCATATTAAGCATCCCAGCCAGTTACTGACGGTTGGTCAGGAAATTGAAGCGGTGGTTCTAAATATCGAAGCCGACGCTAAAAAAATCTCGCTTGGATTAAAACAGTTAGAGCCGGATCCGTGGGAAAATATCGAAGAACGCTATCCGGTCGGTTCCGTGCACAAAGGCATCGTGCGCAACCTGACGCAGTTCGGCGCTTTCGTGGAACTGGAAGAAGGCATCGACGGTTTAGTGCACATTTCCGATCTCTCGTGGACCAAGAAAGTGCGCCATCCTTCGGAAATCGTTAAAAAGAACGATGAAATCGAAGTGGTGGTTTTAGGCATTAGTCTTGATGAACGGCGTATCGCCTTAGGTCATAAACAAATCGAGGCCAATCCCTGGGATACCTTCGAACAGAACTATTCCATCGGCACCGATACCGAAGCCAAGGTTAACCGCATCATCGAAAAGGGCATGATTGTTACTTTGCCGCTGGGTGTGGACGCCTTTATTCCTAATCAGCATCTGGGCTTGCCGAAAGGTAAGAAGGCTTCCGACGTGTACGAAACGGGCAGCGACGTGCTGGCTAAGATCATCGAATTCGATAAAGAGAATAAGAAGATCGTTCTTTCCATCAGCGATTATTTCAAAGATAAAGAACGTCAGGAGTACGAAGAATATCTGACTCAGCACGGCGTAGAAAAAACGACGCTGGAAGAAGTGGCTAAAACTTCGGATGACGGTGCAAAGGCAAAAAAGGCGCCCAAAGACGAAAAAGTTCCGGAAGAAGCCAAAACGGATGAAGCTGAGTCGGCTAAAGAAGAAAGCGCTCAGGCTCAGGAAACCGAAGCTCCGGCCGAAAAAACCGCCGCTCCCGAAGCGGAGGAAGATCAGCCTAAAGAAGAGGAAAAGGCTGAAGCCGACGAGTCTAAGGAAGAAGAAAGCAAATAGTACTTTTCCTTAAAGTGCAAATAGAAACACGATGCCCGTTTCGTTTATGAAACGGGCATTTTTTTTATCCTTTGTGCTCCGGTTTTACGGTTTCCCGCCGAACATACCTAATGTATACCGATCAGTAAATGGTTTACCCTGAAGGGGCGCCTGTGGCGCAAATAAGGT
>CAZIBE010000122.1:0-11211 GCA_964536685.1 uncultured Calditrichaceae bacterium
AATTCCTAATTCCTAATTCCTAATTCCTAATTCACCGCATTAAGCGCCTTGCCCGTTTCCAGCACGGAGATAATGTTGCGGGCGGCCATGCGCGCCATCTCATCGCGCGTTTCCACCGTAGCGCTGCCGATGTGCGGCAATAGAACAACGTTGTCCATTTCCAGCAGTTCGGGCATGATCTGTGGTTCAAATTCATACACATCCAGTCCGGCGCCGGCCAGATGTTCGTTTTGTAGCATCTGCACTAAAATTTTTTCATCAATTACGGCACCGCGGGCGGTATTGATTAAATAAGCGCCTTTTTTAATCAGCGGCATATTCTGCGCATTCAGTAAATGATGCGTTTGTTTCGTAAGCGGGCAGTGCAGCGTAAGGAAGTCGGAGTCTGTTAGAACTTCTTCCAATTCGGCCCGCTGCGCGCCGGTGGCCTGTTCAAATTCAGCTTTTACCGATGACGAATAATACAGAATTTTCATATCGAATCCCATAGCTCGCCTGCCTACAGCCTGCCCGATGCGTCCGGCGCCGACGATGCCCAGCGTTTTGCCTGTTAATTCGCGGCCTAACAGCAATTTTGCGCCCCAACCTTTAAAGCGGCCGTCGCGCACAAAGCGATCGCCCTCAACAATACGACGGGCTACCGACAAAATCAAGGCCCAGGTTAAATCGGCTGTGGCCGGCGTTAAAATATCGGGTGTATTGGTTACTTTGATCCCGCGGGCTGCGGCATATGCCACATCGATGTTGTTAAAACCCACAGCGTAATTGGCAATTACTTTTAAGGAGGGAGCTGCATCGATAACGCGTTGATTTATCGGATCAGATAAAAGAGTCAGCAATGCGTCTGCCTGGGCTAGGGATTCGGAGCCAAGCTGTGAAAAATCATCCAGTACGGTAAGGGCATAACCCCGATCGTGCAGTAGATTAATTCCGGCTTCGGGAATCCGACTTGTGATAATCACATTATATTTAGACATAAAGGTCTCCACCGTTGAGTGAGGTGCCAATTTTATCAGAAATTAACATTTTTTTTAATAATTAGAAAAAAGTTTCCGAAAATGATAAATAATTCCTAAAAGATTTAACATTTTGTTTTATATTTGGGATGTGCAGAGAGGGAAGAATTTACAGCTGATTGGGAAAATTTTTCACAGTATTGTAATTAAATTGCACAACGACCCGGGTGTATGGAACGGATTAGAGCCTTATGACGGCGATCATTTTTCCGTTGCGAAGTACAATATATTTTAGGGCATGAGATTTGCATTTATTTAAGAGAGAGTTTCATTAGATTAATCTGAGAGGTGTTCTCATGAAAATACATCGCTTTGTTGGAATAGTACTGGTTTTATTCATCGCCTATGCCGTTATGGCCTTTATGCCGTATACGCTGAAAAAACGCAGCGCACAGAATTTTTCCCTTCCCGATGTGCATGGCAAAATGATATCCATGCAGGATTTTCAGGGGAAAATACTGGTACTCAATTTTTGGGCTACCTGGTCCGGTCCCTCTTTCCGTACGATTCAGGAACTGGAAAAAGTTAATCATGAATTTTCCGCGGAAAATGTACAGGTCATCGGCATTGCCGTTCTTTCTAAAGAAGAAATGATCCCCCAGCGTATTAAAGAAACAGGCGTTACTTATCCCATTTTGTTGGGTGAAAAATCTATCATTGCCAGATACGGTAATTTTAGCTCTATTCCAAACACATTTGTGATTGACAGGCAGGGGAAAATACAGGCGGAAATTCCCGGCAGCTACAAAGCAAGTCAGATTAGCAAGATCATCAAGCAAATTCTTAAAGATGAAGATTTAAATACGCAGCACTCCACCAAAATGGTCTCCGACTAAAATTAGTCATGATTCTTTTGCCCCGTTTAAAAATAATTGCTAACATCTCTGGTCGGGTAAAGGAATCATGAGCTGTGCAAAAACTCTTAGCATCTATTAAAAAAGAAAAACGCCTCATTCTGGGATTGATGTCCGGAACGTCCTGCGACGGATTGGACATCGCTTTAATTGAAGTGCGTGGCAGCGGGCGGCAAACGCGCTTTCGTTTTGTGGGCGGTAAGAATTATGCCTATTCTACTCTGCAAAGGCGCGAACTGCTAAAACTACTAAACCTTTCTGAAAATAACGCATTGTTTCTCAGCCAATTAAATTTTTATTTAGCGGAAATCTGGGCGGGGATGATTCTGGATTTTCTGAAACTACAGCGTCTTGCTGCGCGGCAGGTGGATGCTATTGGCAGCCACGGACAAACAATCTGGCATCAGCCGGCGGCGCAGAATTTTATTGACCGGCCGATAAAATCCACCTTACAATTGGGCGATCCTTCCGTGCTGGCACAGTTAGCGGGCATTCCGGTCATTGGCGATTTTCGTGTGGCAGATATGGCTTTAGGCGGCCAGGGCGCGCCGCTGATTCCCTATTTTGACTGGCTGTTTTTCTCTCCTTTTAAAGAGAATATCCTGTCGGTGAATATCGGCGGCATTTCCAATTTCACTTTTGTGCCGGCCGACGGCGATTTTGACAAGATGCAGGCTTTGGATTGCGGGCCGGGTAATATGTTGCTGGATCAGATAGCGCAGCATTTTTTTAATGTAGAGTACGATGCACAGGGACGGCTGGCGCGGCAGGGGGCATTTTCGCAAAAGCTGTTTGACTCGTTATTACAAAATGATCCTTTCCTTAAACAAACGCCGCCTAAATCCACCGGCCGCGAGCAGTACGGCAAAGATTTTGTGGCTTTCATTCTGAAAAAAGCCAAACGCTTTAAGCTTAGCGGGAACGATATCCTGCATACGCTAACACGCTACACAGCTTATGGCGTTTACGAAAATTACAGTTTGTTTGTGGCGCCGCGGCACAAGGCCGATAAGGTGGCCGTGGGCGGCGGCGGTTCGCGTAATATATTTTTGATGGTTATGCTGCAGGAATATTTTAAAGAGGCGGTGGTGCAAAGCACGCAAAGCTATGAGTTGGACGATGATTTCAAAGAGGCCATCGGCTTTGCCGTACTGGCCAACGAAACACTGCACGGCCGTCCTTCCAATGTGCCGCAGGTAACCGGCGCCAGCGGTCCGGCGGTGTTGGGTAAGATTTGTGTTCTCTAAAATAAAGAACGGTATTTTTCCCATTTGGGCTAAAGCCCTAAAACGGATAGGGTGATTGGCTGTCCGCCAGCTGAAGCTGGCGGCAATTCAATAAAAACGGGGAAACAGGAACTGGAATGCTGACTTGCCACGAGCTTTTGCTTGCATCCCGGTTTTCGGGGAGCTCATGAATTAAGAAATACGTTAAACAGTATAAAATGTTGTATTCTGATTATGTCCTTAACTCAGCAAAACAACATTTTAGCTAATTGCAAATTAAAAGATTGTCACGTCGCTCATACTTCGCTCCTCACAATGACAGCCACAATGTCATTCCGAATCCCGATTCATGCCGAAGGCATGCCTTACGGCATCGGGATGAGGAATCTTTTTTACTGAGCAAAAGACATAATCAATTTGTATTTAAGATTGAGCGATAGAAGAAATGATTAGTAAAAACTTTTCCGCATCTCCCGCTATCCGGCAAAAATTAAATGGTCTGAAATTCGGTATGTTAGCCGCGGCGCCGGTTAACGTGCAGCCCTCATCCAGCCATTTTGAAACGGAGTTAAAAAAATTGGAAGAAGAATTGGCCGCTAAATTCCCAAACAAACGGCCGTCCGAAGATGCCGTAGTTGGTCACGTACGCCGCATGTACCGCAAAATCGGCTGGGAGCCTACTCGTTACCGGCCGTCATCGGAAGCGCTTGTGCGGCGGCTGTTGCAGGGCAAGGGGCTGTACCGCATTAATAATTTAGTGGATTATGGCAACCTAATCTCCGCCCGCTTTCATCTGCCGATGGGATTGTATGACACGGACAAAATAGAAGGGCGCATCACCGCGGATGTGGGCGCTGAGGGTGAGACATATCAGGGCATCAGCCGCGACGAAATTCATGCTGCCGGTAAAATGATCCTACGGGATGGAGCGGGTATTTTCGGCAATCCCACCGCCGACTCGAAACGGACGTCCATTTCGGAAACAACGCGCGGTGTTTTGGCGGTCTTCTTTTGCCCGGCGGAAGTTAGCGAAGCCTATTTAAGCCAAACCCTCCATGCCCTGCAAGCCTATTACGCCTTTTTAAATCCGCAGGCCGAATTTGTCCAAAAGATTCAGTTGGTCTCCTGATTTCCCTTTAGGGGAAAGTTTTTCTGAGGAACCGCGGCGCTGTCGACCGATACCTCAGAAAGTTCTTCTGCCATCTGGTTTACGGCCCGGCGGAAAGAGGAGAGAGCCAGCCTGAATTTTTGCTTCTCCTGGCTGAGCCCCGGAATGCTTTTTACTTCACTCTTAAAGACCTCCATACTGTCTTGCCAGATAATATGCCGGTCTTTAGTGCTTATTAAACGGGCATCTATTTGCGTGCGCTGTTCAATCTTACGCTTGTGCAAAGATTCCAAATAAGCGCCCAAAACCAAACCAGGGCCGTACCAGTAATAGGTGGTTTTATAATATCCATTGGATGTGCTCCAGCTTAAAAGCAGTCCGCTGGCTACACCCAATGGAAGTTCATAAAGCAGTTGCCGGCCGATGTTATTATCGTAGTAACCGTAAAAATGGGTAATTTGTCCTGCCAGAACAGCGTCAATGCCGTCGTTTCGCAAAGCGCTAAGCTGTTCGGCAGATATTTCGTCGGAAGTAAAAGGGGCCGGTTTAACCGGAGATGAAAATACCCGGGAGTAGTTTAAATGCTTGACAATCATTTTTATGATTTCTTCATCTACTTTGCCTTTGAATTCCTTGTCGTAAGTGTAATCGCCGGTATCCGCGTCTCCTTTAAGCCTTCTGGCGTTTTAATCCTTTTCAGCTTCGTTGCGCTTATCTGTAAATTTTGCCACGGCAACCTTGAACGGACGAGAATTCGAAGCAATGTAGGCGCTTGTGGGAGTGAGTGAATATTGTAATGGATAACCGCAGCTGATTAAAAATAGTGTGAGCAGTAGGAGTAAAAAATTATGCGGTTTCAGGATGAATTTTGTCATGCCGCCTCCATAGTTAGTGCATGATTTTTTAGGGTTAACAAGTCAGTCGCTGTTTTTTTTAAAAAATGAAGTGTTTTTATGTTAGCGTTAATTATACCGGAATTTTTTTTAGGAAACACATATCAGCTTAATATTTTTATCAAAATACATAAAGGCATATTAGAAAAATCACAAATGGATTATACAAAATATTCATACACTAATAAACTCCCCCAGGGGATAGGTTTCTAAATATTACGTATAGGTAAAGAAAGTCACTTTAGTGTTGTTTTGCCGTTGAACGTTGAGCGTTTATCTCTAAATCCACAATTTGAAACGGGGAATCATAAAACTGAACGTGTCCAAAAGGAGCCTTTCCAAGCGATTTTTGTAATCCCTAAGGTATCAATTCCCTGTTCCAAAATGTGTGCGCTATTTCCTTTCCGTAACCCGGACCCTTTGCCCTTCAACCTCGGCGTGATAACGGTTGTTGTACATGGCCTCGGCTATGGTCGGAGGCAGGCTGAAACGTCCGGCAGTTACTGCAGTTAGCCGCAGCATAAAATCGATTTTTTTACTGTATGCCGGCAGATTGAAAAACCACATAGCGCGGTCGTCGCGCAGATCGCGGTATTCTTCGTTTCCTAAATTTAATTTACTCATCCATGGCGGCCGTTGTTCTTCTGAAAGAAGATTGTGATCGATCTCCCAGCCGGCCGGCAATAGCTGCGCTAAGGCCAGTTCGTTCAGATTGTTCCTTACGGCTGGGCGGCTAACGCTGAAATGGGCCCAAAAGGCAGCGCCTTGTTTTAAGCTGGAAACATCTAAGGGCAGACCGTCCTCATCCAGCCAGCTAACTTTTAATTTGAGATTTTGTTCAAAGTTCTGGCCGCTATATTCCAGCGGCAGTCCCGACCAGTCCACCGTAACAAAAGCGCGCTTAACGGCTGAGGCGGAGCTTAGTTTGACGGTTACGCTTTGCCCGAAGCCGGAGGTTATGGCCCGGCTGAAGGCGATTTTCTGCGTGTCAAAGGAGATATGTTTACCGTTTGGCAGCAAAATTTTGCCGGCCAGTCTCTTTTGCTGGCCGGAAGTTCCCTCTAATGCTCTAAAATATTTGCCCAGCGCCAGCAGCATAAAGCCGCTGGTTTGTGTGGAATACCATCCTTCGCCGGATAAGGCGTCGGTTAGCACGCCGGCCATCAGGTCGGCTTCTTCCCAGCGCTTAAAAAGGCGCAGCATTTCTAAGATGATGGCCTGATCGCGTAAAGCGGAGCCAAAAGTGCCGCCGGTCTCCTGATAGTCGGCCACTTTTTTAGCGGTTTTTTTTAAGATGAAAGCGGCGCTTTGGGCGGCTCCGGCCAACTGATAGGCGCCCGCTAACAGCCAGCGCTGTACATCGGTCATCTTGGCCAGCTTGTTTTCCTTTAAAAGATTCATGGCGCTAAAGGAGGGCTGCCCGGCAAGCGCCAAAAGATAAATGCGGTACACGCGGCTCATCAGCTTGCCTTCGCCCAGGCGCGCCTGCCGCCGCGTATACTCCAGCCAGCCGTCGTACAGGTCGTCCGGCACATGATAACCGGCCTGACGGGCTTCCGTTAAAAAGTGACCGGCGTAAAGCGCGCCCCATTCCGAAACTTCCGATTGTCCCGGCCAGTAGGAAAAGGCGCCGCTCTTCAGACGAAATTTGCGCAAACGGGTGATGCCTTCGTTGATGTCTTCGTCAATATCGCGGGCAGCGACGCGGGATTTGGGGATGAATTCCTGCAAATAAAGCTGTGGAAAGACGGCGGAAACAGTTTGTTCAATACAGCCATAAGGATATTGAATCAGCCAGTAAATTCGCCGATCCAGATTGAGTTTGGGGCGGCGGTGTACGCTGACCACTGCACGGTTGGAACCGGGCAGGCCGCGATTGGGCAACGGCAGCGTGAGCTGCTCTCCGGGCTGAATGGCTTTGCTCTCCGAAGCGCGTAAACGGGGCGAGGCGCTGCGAACGGCCAGCTCGGTTTGGTAGCGGGCGCTTTCGGCAGGGGACTTAGCGCGCAATTCGATGTTAGCCGTACCCACGGCGCGTTTTGCTTTTAAACGAAAATAAATATCTTTTTGGCCGGCCTTAGTAAACGTCAATTCCCGGCGCGCATGACCCACGGCCTGCAGGGGCCCGCTCAATTTTAAATCAACGGTAGCTTGTTTAATTTTATCTGTGGCAAAAACGGTTACCGGCAAAAGGATTTCATCGCCGGGAGCGAGGAAGCGCGGCAGCGTGGGCAACAGCATCAAATCCTTCCGCACAGGCACGGATTTTTGAGCGCTGCCGTAACGGTTGTGGTTGGCGGCCACCACCATGATGCGTACCGCGCCCACATACTGCGGCATGGTAAAAGGAACCTCGGCTTTGCCCTGTGCGTCCGTAAACAGCGGCCCCTTAAAGAGGCAGACCGGTTTAAAACGCCGCGCCCGATGCTGCGCCAATTGTTGCTGCCGGTAGCTGGCTTCTTCCATGCCGCCGCCGATGGAAAAAGTGCGGAAGATGTCTCCGCGGTTAACGCCGATAACTTGTGAAAACAAATCGCTGGTTAAAATTTCCAGACGCTGTTTTTTAAAGAAGGCCTTCCACGGATCGGGCGAAGAGAATCGCGTCAGGCTGAGCAACCCTTCGTCTACTACGGCAACAGTAAACTGCGCCGCCTTGTGGTCCCGGGTTTGGATGTTCACTGAAAAGGTTTGTCCCGGTTTTAATACGGCGGGCGTAGTTAATAGAATGTCCTGCCGCGTTTGCGGGTCTTCCACCCGTAACGGCACAACGCCGTACATACGCATGGGGCGGTCGTTGCTCTTGTGGCTTTGCGGCTGGATAACCGAAACAGAGGCGTACACATTAGGCGCCATCTCTTTCGTGATTGTAACGGCGATACGCTGTTCTTTTTGCCCTTTTTGGGGCTTTAGCCATTTATAATCAAGGACGCGTTGTCCCTGTTCCAGTGTGAATAAAATGGCTGCTTCGGCCGGCGCGGGAAACAAGATATGGGCTTCCTCGCCCGGAGTGTATGTTTCTTTGTCGCTGCGCAGCGCCAGGATGCCGGCGTTTTTTCCGCTAGCCCCTTCTCCCCAGGCGCTGGCGTAGAAGAAAATTGTAGCCGAATGTCCCCGGCGATCCGTATCCTGTACTTCGACCAGATACTGGCCGCGTTCCTGCGGCGTAAACTTAATGAACACCGCTTGCGCGCCGGAAACGATGGTTCCCTGCAGAACATTTTTAGTACTGCGATCCTGCTTAAAGCGCAAGCGGTACTCGTTGTTTGATTCGTACTCCCACCACCAGTGGCGTTCGTTACGGTAAATCCGGTACCGTAACGTCCTGCCCGGCCGGGGGCTGCCCGTGGAGTCGACCAACACCAGCGGGATTTGCACTTCGCTGCCGGTGCGCACGGAACCGTAGCGCATCTTTGGCGCTTTTAACCCCACATAATAGTCATACGGATCGATGGTTAGCAGTGCGCTGCGGCGAACGGCGCGTCCACCCTTTTCCAGCACGCTGACATTAACGTTGGCCTTCAATCGACCGGGCGCGCCGGAAAAATCAGGCAGCTTTTTCTGAATCAAAGCATCTCCGCCGGCATTGAGCCGTCCGCTAAATAAATCCTGCGAAATATAATCGAAACGTTTGGTTTGATTGGTAAAAGAAAAACCGGTAAAGCGCCTGAACTTTAAGGGATCTAAAAAATATACGGCTTCGGCCTGGGCTTGCAAACCGGCTGCCGGCTGGCCGAACAGGTACTCGCTGTGCACCTTGATGTTCAGGAAACGCCGGGTGGGTCCCAAATGAAAATGCCGGGGAATGAGCTGCACTTTTAAACGTTCCGGCGCGATGGTTTCGATTTTAATGGTCTGGTAAAACTTTTGACTGCCGGCCGTAATTTCCGCCTGATAGTTGCCGGTGATGTCCTGCGGCTGGGTGTAGAAACGAAAAATGTAGAAGCCGTCTCTGCCGGCGCTGGAGGCGCCGGAATAAACAACCTGATGGCGTGGATTTTTAACGCTAAATTGCACCGGATGATGATCGGGAAACGTGTGCCGCTCGTTGCGCAAAATAACGGATACGTTTACGGTGTCGCCGGGGCGGTACACGCCGCGTTCGGTGTAAATGTAAGCCTGCACTCCGCCTGCGGGCGGTTTGGCGCCTTTGGTGTCGAAGGTGGATAGAGTCCAGCCCATTTCATTAACCTTAACCACGCTGCGCTGATCTCCTTTTTCCGCCTCCGCAAAAAATACTTTTTGCTCCGTTTCCCCAAAACGCGCCAGGCCGTTTTTATCGCTGCGGCCCTCCGCTAAAATTTGATTTTGGTAACTGCGCAAGCGCACGGATACGCCGCTCATGGGCTGTGTGGTTATCAGATTGCTGCAAAAAACCAGATGTTCTTTACCTGATTGTTTGTAGGTAATACCAATATCGCTGACTATAATCGGCTTAAAGATACGGCCATGATTATAAATGTAACCGTAACCGGCCGGGTCGTAGTAGTAATCATATCGCTGGCGGTAGCGCAGGTTTTTCTGTGAAGTATCGTACAGCATATCTTCGCGTGTAAATGAAATTTTCAACAGGTACAAGCCTTTGGCGTCTTTATCGATTAACTTCCCCAGGTCCAGTTGATGCTGCAGCCAGCGATTGCGCGCCTGGCCTATGGCTAAATCCATTTCGGCTACCGGAAGGCCCACGCGGTCGACCTCGTAACCGAAATTATTCCGTCGCTGGCGGGCGCCGTTCAAACGTTCCATTTGTAAAAACTGTCCCAGATTCGTAGCGAAGACCTTGATGATTTGTAAATGCACCTGTTTGAGATTGACCGTCTGGAACATGATTTTCTTGTTGTTGCCAGAGGATAAAAAGACGCCGTCGTTACTAAAGCGCATATCGGGCGCCATATCCTCGAAGGTAATCTCTTCGCTTAAAACGCGCTTTGTTTTGCTGCCAAAACGGCTGCGGACGCCCGGCTGCACGCGAATGGTGTATTTTTGGCCGTGCTCAAAGGGCGCCTGCACAAGCACCTCGGCGCCGAGGATTTTTAATTTTAAAGGAAGCTGCGGTTTAACGGAGATTAATCCGCGCAAGTCCTGGCCGGGCACAAGCCGATCGGAAAATTTGATTTTTAAAGCGGGCTGGGTGGCGCTGGATTGCACAAACACGTTGCTGATGGTTAAATCCTGCAACGGCGGAATGGTTACCTGTCGCGAGAAGGCGGCGGAAAGGTTCAATGTTTCCGGCTGGACTAAAAAGCGGCCGGAACGCGCCCTGGCGGAACGGCGCAGCGCAGCGCTGCTGAAACTATAGCGTTTTTGATCCGTGGAAACCGCCCATTTAAGCGGTATCCCTTTCCCGTCCACGGTAAAAACGACGGATTCTTTTACCAGCCGAGGTTCGGCGGCTTCGGTAAATGTGAGCGTGCCTTTGTATAAAAGTTTTTGTGGATTATCTGCTTCAACGGGCGTAAAATCCGCTTTAAAGTTCTGCACTTCCCGGCCGGCTACGCTAAAAGTGAAGTGAAAAGGCGTGAGATTTTTACCGCTCTCGGGCAGCAAACGGGCCAAGTCCAACGTACCCCGATATTGCCGGCGCTGCTGCCAGGGATGATCGGGCTTGAAGGTCAGGGTGTTCTTATCCTGCCAGCGTACCTGACCTTTGATCTGCGGTTCAAAACGCAAAATATCATCCTTTAAAAGCTGCCCGGTTTGCGATTCGTCTGCCAGATCCTGATTAAAACGGATGCGGACTTCCCCGGTGGAGTTGATCAGATTAAGCGGCGCTTCGGAAATCAATTGAGCGGTAGTTACAGAAATTTTGCTTTTATTAAGGGGCTGCTTTTTGTTACAACTGACCGATAAAAGAAGCAACAAGGCCAAAAGAAGAATGCGTCCTGATGTTTGCATTACAACCTCGCAATTTTTTTGAAACAATTAGTGGCGTGTCATTGTGGCGGTTCAAAACAATTTAGAAACCTTGTAATGACAAATCAATATTTTTACAGCGCCTTAGGCCTGCAGCAGAAACGGCAGGCAAGGGGCCGGCTGCCAAATGATCAACGCGCTGCTTCGTTAAATATACCGATCAGTAAATGGTTTACCCTGAAGGGGCGCCTGTGGCGCAAATAA
>CAZIBE010000123.1:0-10842 GCA_964536685.1 uncultured Calditrichaceae bacterium
TATGAGCGACGTGACAATCTTTTATTTTACAATTAGTTAACTTGTATTTTGCTGAGTAAAGGTACTAATCAGTTAATTGATTTTGCCCAAGAAAAGGTTGAGGTGAAAAGAAAAGTTCGCCTGCTACCTGAAAAAAGTGTTAGCTTTTGAATGTGAATTGTAATAGAAATATCTAACTGATATTAGTTTTGTTCATTACGAGTCTTGAATAATACGGATGTATTGGTGAACCAATATCAATTGATTAATCCTGTTATCCAGTCCAATAATGGACAATTGTTTTAATGGAAAATAAATAAACTGGTAGATTGTTCATTGTAATTTATGACCTGATTTATATTGTCTTTATTGGAGTGAAAAATTGTCAATCCATCAAATTAAAGGGACATCATGAAGAAAGACCTGATTTCAATGGATGATTTGTCCGTTGAAGAAATTAAGGATTACATCCGGGCGGCCCATGTGGTGGAGGAAATGCCGCGGGAAGAGCGCGTGAAGTATCTTCCGGGTTACATCATGGCGGCTTTGTTCTTTGAGCCAAGCACGCGCACCCGGCTTAGTTTCGAAGCGGCCATGCGCCGGCTGGGCGGCAGCGTAATCGGCTTTGCCTCCAAAGACGCCACTTCCGTTTCCAAAGGCGAGTCGTTTACCGACACCATTCACACAGTGGAGAGCTACTCGGATATTTTGGTGATTCGTCATCCGGGAGAGGGCACGGCGCGTTTAGCCGCCCAGGAAAGCTACCTGCCGGTAGTCAATGCCGGCGACGGCGCCAACCAGCATCCCACACAAACGCTGCTGGATTTGTTCACTATTGAAAAAGATTTGGGCAAAATTGAGGGCCTGAAGGTGGCTTTTGTGGGCGATTTAAAATACTCGCGCACGGTGCACTCGCTGGTGCGGGCGTTAATGAAGTTTAACGTAACCGATTTTACCTTAGTAGCGCCGGAGTCCTTGCGTTTACCAAAATATTTTATGATGAGCGAGCAGCCCGGCAAATACCGTTTTCACGAAACCACTCAGCTTGAACATGCCATCCGCGAATGCGATGTATTGTACATGACGCGCATTCAGCGGGAACGCTTCCCCGATTTACTGGAATACGAGAAGGTCAAAGATTCTTATATATTGACGGCCGACATGCTTAAAGAGGCGCACGAGCATTTGCGTGTGCTGCATCCGTTGCCCCGCGTTAATGAAATCGCTTACGACGTGGACAAAACGAAATTTGCCGGTTATTTTCCACAGGCGCGCAACGGAGTGATCATGCGGCAGGCCATTCTGCTTAAGCATCTGGGGGTGGAACTATGAGTAAAATTAGTGATAAAACACTGCGTATTCCCAAAATCGATTTAGGTATTGTGATCGATCATATCCCCGCCGGACGGGGCGTCAAGGTATTGGAAATTATCTCTAAATACGAAGAGATGAAAGATGTGGTGGTTAGTTTGGGACTAAATTACGACAGCCGTAAATTAGGCAAAAAAGACTTGATTAAACTGCAACTGGAATTTCTTTCGCAGGAAATCATTCAGCATATTTCCATTGTGGCGCCGGGCATTACCATCAAATCCATCAAGGGCTACAAAGTTTACAGCAAGGTAGTGGTCAAACCGCCACAGGAGATTAAGAATCTTTTGATATGTAAAAATCCAAACTGCATCACCAATGTGGAAAAGCACATACCAACGATTTTCAGAGCGATAGATAAAGAGGCCAAACAGGTTAAGTGTCAATACTGCGAGCGCATATTCGATTTGAACGAGCTGCAGGCTGCGGTTTAACGAAGCGGCCGGAAGGACTTTTTTGCTTATGAACAACAGCCGTTACGGCTTAACCGGGGCGATTACGACATTCTTAAATCTTCCTGCGCTGATTAAGATTAGAAAGCTGCAACCATTACCAATTCCTGATGCCGGGAAAATCGCCGATTCACTTACGGCGGCCATTGCCCACCGATTGAGCTCTGCGGAAGAGGCGCAAGTAGCCGCTATCGAAGCAATCCGCCGGGAACTCCGCAACGATAGGCAGGAAATTTCTTTTGTCGATTATGGCGCGGGCGAAGCAGGCAGCGAGCGAATGCCGCAGCAAATGGCCGCCGGAATAGCGCTTTCCCGCACGGTTGCCGACATTTCCCGTTCGGCCAAGAAATATTTCTGGACGGTCTTTTTTTTAAAACTGATTCGGGAATTTCAGCCGAAAATCTGCATCGAATTGGGCGCTAATTTAGGCATTTCCGCCGCCTACCAAGCGGCGGCTTTGCAATTGAACGGCGCCGGCCGCCTGATCACCATCGAAGGGGCGGAAGCGCTGGCAGCGCGGGCAGAACAGAATTTGTCCCGTCTGGGGTTGAACAATGTGCTGGTTGTGCGCGGAAAATTCGCCGACGTGCTGCCAGATATTCTCAAACAAAACAACCCGGTAAACTACGCCTTTGTGGACGGCCATCATGCGGAAAAACCCACATTGGCTTATTTTCGTCAGCTGCTACCTTATATGGCGACCGGGTCTCTGATGATTTTTGACGATATTTCTTGGTCGGCCGGCATGCGACGCGCCTGGGATAAAATACGAGGGAATGAAAAAGTGCGGCTGGCGCTTGAACTTAATTCCGTCGGTCTTTGCCTGGTAAACGACGAACGTCTGCCGAAGCATTATGTGAAAATACCGATCGTAGTGAATTAAGCGTTTCGTTACAAAATAATTAAATGAAAGACAAAAACATGCTCAATCCTCATTTTCTAAATCTGAAAATGAACAGCCCGCTGGCGCTGGCCTCCGGTATATTGGGATTAACCGCTTCTTCCATGAAGCGCGTCATCGAATTTGGCGCCGGGGCGGTAACCAGCAAATCCTTTAATCTGGAGCCGCGTACAGGCCACAATAATCCCAGCATTGTACCCTTTAAAAACGGTTTATTAAATGCCGTAGGACTATCCAACCCGGGGGTGGAAGAAATGGCGGTGGAGCTGGCGTTGTTCAAAGAACGTTGCGCCGCGCCTCTTTTTGCCTCGGTCTTTGGCCGCTCGGTGGAAGAATACGGCGAAGTGATTCAGAAATTATTGGAACGCATGCAGCCGGATTTAATCGAAGTGAACGTTTCCTGTCCCAATGTGCGCTCGGAGTTCGGCACGCCGTTCGGCGACAGCCTGCAGGATACGGCGCAGGTGACGGCAATCGCTAAAAGAGCTGCCGGCAAAATACCGGTTTCCATTAAACTTGGTCCGCACGGCCCGGGCATCGGACGGCTGGCCAAAGTGTGCGAAGAAAACGGCGCCGACGCCATTACGGCCATCAATACGGTGGGGCCGGGCATGATCATCGACGTCGAGATGATGCAACCGGTGCTCTCCAACAAAACCGGCGGCGTTTCCGGCCCGGCTATTTTACCCATCGCTGTTAAATCCGTTTACGAAGTGTACGAACAGGTTTCCCTGCCTATCATTGCTACCGGCGGCGTAACCACCGCCGAAGACGCTATCCAGATGCTGCTGGCCGGAGCTACGGCCGTTGGCGTGGGCACGGCCGTTTATTACGAAGGGATTGAGGTGTTCAATAAAATTAATCAGGGAATAGAACGGTACATGAAAGCACACGGATTTTCCTCGCTTGCACAAATTCGCGGAAAAGCGCACGAAGGGAGGGCGCATGAGTGATTTAATGCACAGCTATCCCATCCGTAAAATAGCCGAACACGGCCCGGGCGTTAAGAGTTTTTATTTTGACCAAATCTTTGACGTGCAGGCCGGGCAGTTTGTTAATTTGTGGATTCCGGGCGTGAATGAAAAACCCTTTTCTGTTTCCCATGTGCATGGCGGCCAAATGGAAATCTCGGTAAAAGCCTACGGCCCTTTTACACGGCGTTTGATGGAACTGCAAGTTGGCGAGTTGGTCGGCATCCGCGGACCGTTAGGACACGGTTTTACTTTAAAAAAGAACGCTCTGCTAGTGGGCGGCGGCATCGGCATTGCGCCGCTGCGTCTGTTGGCTCAGCAACTGCACGCCAAACACTACCGTTTTGTTTCCCTGTTAGGCGCTGCCACTGAGTATGAAATCATTTTTGCCGATGAGTTTGCTGCGCTTGGCCGCTGTTATTTTAGCACAGACGATGGCAGTAAAGGTCGTCAGGGAGTGGTCACGGAAAGCGCTTTGGAAATCATACAGAAAGAAAACATAGAGTTTGTGTATGCCGCAGGTCCGGAAATCATGTTTGTTAAACTGAAAAAACTGCTCGATCCGCTGGGCCTGCCTTATGAATTTTGCATGGAACGCTACATGAAATGCGGTATCGGCATTTGCGGTCAATGTGTGTTGGACGATTCGGGTATTCGCCTGTGCGTGGAAGGACCGGTGGTTAATCAGGATATATTGAAAAACGTAAGCGAATTAGGCAAACCGCACCGCGATGCGACGGGGCGCAGAATTGCGGTTAAAGTGATTTGATTTTAAACAGCTTGTCGGTAATAAGACCCTGCGCGTTGTATTTTTGCAGCGATTCCGCTACAGACGGATCATTAACTGTCCAGATGTAAACCTCTTTGTGGGCGTCCTGCGCTTTCTGCATCAGCTTTTCATTGACAATACTAAAATGCGGATGCCAGGCATCGGAATAGGTTAGCGCATCGATGAATTGTTGCAGCCGGACAAAATTGCGGAACAAGTAGCCGGTGCGCAGGCTGGCTTTTGCTTTTTTCAGCAAACGCAGAAAATAAGGATTAAAGGCCGAAATCCAGACCTGATCGGCCACCCTCATATCCTCGATTATATTAATGAGTGTGCGCACTAATTGATTCTGGCCGGCGGGAAAAGTTTTAACATCCAGATTAATAGGCGCCCGGCCCTTGAACTCCTCTAAAAATTCCTGCAATGTGGCAACCGTAGCGCTAACAGTAAATTTTCTGGAATTGAATTGCATGGTTTTAAATTCTGTCAAAGAAGTAAAGCTGGCTATTTTTAAACGATTAAAATTGCGTCGCAGCGTTTTATCGTGAAAAAGGATGATTTCACCGCTGCCGCAAAGACGAATATCTACCTCCAGGGCAGTGGCGCCTTGCTGAAGAGCCAGTCGACATCCTTCGATAGTGTTTTCGGGAGCTAATAAGCGTTCCCCGCGATGCGCGATGATCAGAGGTTTATCCATTGGTATTACATCAAAAATTGCAAATGAACGGTCAATAGTATCACTAATACCGATAATAGGGCCAGAACAGTCCAGTAGAGAATCGTTAAATATCCCTTGATCCCCAACAGACGCAGACCGAGAAAAGCGTAAGACCCGCCGGAAATTAAAACCGAAAGATAGCCTAAAATCAAGAACGGGTTGATGATGGGTTTGCTCGGCTGGAATAGAAACAATAATCCGATAAAAGCGATGATAGTTGTATTAGCCTTGCCGAAAACATTAGGCATGATGGGTTTGCCGGTCTTTTTAAGCACATACCAGCCGATAAGGATGATCATAACATCGCGGTAAATCAGAAAAATGATCAGCGGAATCGGAAAATGGCGGTAAATAATTAGGGCGATAAAGGCGATTGCCATGCAGATTTTATCGGCTAAAGGGTCCAGAACGATTCCCAAATCGGTAACCAAGCCCATTTTGCGGCTCAGGAAACCGTCCAAAGCGTCGGTAGAGGCAGCGATGACGCTTAAGGCTAGCAACAACCAAAAATTAGACGGCGTGGAGTTCTTTAACAGCCATACCAGCGGCCACATTAAAAAAATCCGGCTCAGCGTCAGTAAATTGGGAAGATAGAAAAATTCTTTTACTTTAATCTGCATAGGCTTAATTTAATTTGATGTGTTTTCCATTGTAAAGCTGTAATTTAAAAAATATCATACTAAATGAAAATTTAAAATTCTCTTGAGTGGAATTTTTAAAAGATAAAATGCTCTGCGAAGAAATAATATTTGTCACGCCAGCTTGATTGGGCGCCCAGAGAAATACGCAACAGCGTTATGAATGACCTTTAGTAAGGGGCATAGACTGGATTTCCGCCTTCGCGGGAATGACACAGCAGAGGAAATGTCACGCCAGCTTGATTGGGCGCCCAGAGAAATACGCAACAGCGCTATGAATGACCTTTAGTAAGGGACATAGACTGGATTCCCGCCTTCGCGGGAATGACACAGCAGAGGAAATGTCATGCCCAACTTGATTGGGCCTGTCCGTCTACCGGCGGGCGTCCAAAAGAGGACACAAGACCTCCATGAATATCCTGAGATAAATACATGGGCCAGATTCCACCGCCAAACTATGTTCCTTAAAGGGGAGTGTTTTCGCGTCAATGTATTGACAGCCCCCTTTTTAACCTTCACTACTTGTGTTTTTTTAACTCCACGGGAATAAAATTGTCTCTCAATTGATTCAATTAAATGACGCTAAAATAAAATCGATTTATAATGTATAAGGAGAATATGATGTCTTACCAATTACCTGATTTACCCTATGCTGTCGACGCTCTGGAACCATATATCGATGCCAGAACGATGGAGATACATCACGATAAACATCACGGTGGGTACGTAAATAATCTGAACGCTGCACTGTCCCAGTTTCCCGAACTGGAGAATCGTTCTTTGGAGGAAGTGATCGCTAATATCAGCACGCTGCCCGAGGCCATCCGTACGGCGGTACGCAACAACGGCGGCGGACACTGGAATCACTCGTTCTTTTGGAATATCATGAAGGTGAACAACGGCGCCGGACCTTCCGGCGATTTGGCGCAGGCCATTAACAACGCCTTCGGTTCGTTTGAGGGTTTTAAAGAACAGTTTGTTAAAGCGGGCGCCACGCGTTTTGGCTCCGGCTGGGCCTGGCTGCTGGTAAACGAGGCAGGCAACCTGACCGTCGCTTCCACTCCTAATCAGGATAATCCGCTGATGGATATCTCGGAGGTTAACGGCCGGCCGGTTTTAGGCGTGGATGTTTGGGAACATGCCTATTATTTAAAATATCAGAACCGCCGACCGGAATATCTGAATAATTTTTTCAACGTGATTAACTGGGATAAAGTGGCCGAATTATTCAGCCAATATCGTTGAGTTCACTCTAAAAAGGTCTCTCACTGTCATTTTCCCACCACGAAGGTGGTCCCGATGGGAAAATGACAAAAACTGGTTTTTAGAGCAGACTCATTGTTAAAAATGAATAACATTTAGATGAATTCCCGGGCCCGGATTTTTCCGGGCTTTTTTTTGTACTTTTTTGTATATTGAAGGGTCATTTATTATATGTACGATTAATTTGGATAAGCGAGCATATGGGGACGGTAATCAATGTAATTGCGGTGTTGGCAGGCAGCAGCATCAGCTATTTTGTTCAGGCGCGCTTTTCGGAGCAATTAAAGCTGCAAATGTTGCAGGGTATCGGACTGATTACCATCCTGTTGGGTATTCAGATGGGCTTAAAAACCGAAAATATTTTAATTCCCCTCGGCGGAATTCTTTTGGGCGGCATTGCCGGTTACCTGATGCATTTAGACGAGGGACTGGATCGTCTCGGTGAAACGCTCAGCCGGCGGTTTGCGGCAAAAGGGGACAGCGGCCGTTTTATTGAGGGTTTTGTTGTTTCCAGCCTGATTTTTTGCGTCGGCCCCATGACCATTCTTGGTTCCATTAACGACGGCCTTTACGGCGATTATCATCTGCTGGCCATTAAATCCGTTTTGGATGGATTTACATCGCTGGCCTTAACGGCCTCGCTGGGGGCCGGGGTGTTCTTTTCGGTTTTCACGATCATCATTGTGCAGGGCGGCTTAACGCTGTCGGCGTATTATATGAGCGCCTTTTTTAGCGCGGACGTGATCACCGAAACCACAGCAGCGGGGGGCATCATTATCATCGGACTGGGACTGGTAATTCTGGAAGTACGTAAGTTAAAGGTGGCCAATATGCTGCCGGCTATCTTCATTGTTCCGCTCATCGTAAAACTCATTCACCTTTTATCAAAATGAAAAAAATCAGCCTTGCCGGAGCGCTGTCTCTGGTCATCGGAAATATTATCGGCGTGGGCATTTTTACGACCACCGGCGTTTTAGCCGGTCATGTGGTTTCTCCACTTTGGCTGATAGCGGCCTGGCTGGTCGGCGGTTGGTATGCCTTTAGCGGGGGCATGGTTTACGGTTTTTTAGCCCAACGCATGCCATTTAAGGGCGGCGATTATGTGTACCTCAAACGCTATTTTCATCCCTATTGGTCCTATTTGTTTGGCTGGTCGGCGCTGGTAATTACTTACACCGGTTCAATAGCTGCGCTGTCTATCGGCGCGGCGCACTATTTAAACGCCTTATGGCCCGCGCTGCATCTAACACAGAATATTATTACTGGACTGGACGGTATTAAATTAACGGCGTTACTGCTGATTGTTCTATTTACGTATATAAATCATCGCGGCCTGTCCAGCGGAACCAAAACGCAACTGCTGTTTAGCGTTCTAATCGTATTGATGATACTATCCTTTATTTTTGGGGGATGGCTTTCCGCAGGCACGCTTCCGGCGACGAACGCCGCTCACACGCAAAGCGTGTCCGAGTTTTTTAAGGCGCTGCCATTAGTGTTGTTTACCTATATGGGCTGGACGGTAGTGGTCTATATCGCCGATGAAATCAAACGTCCCGAGCGAAATATTCCCTTGAGTATTGGTCTCGGGGTGGGCCTGGTAACCCTGCTTTATGTGGGATTAAATTTGATTTTTGTTTACGCGGCGCCCCTCACGCAACTGGCCGGTAAAATAAATGTGTCCAGTTTTGTGGCCCAAACGCTTTGGGGTACGCAGGTAAGGCAGTTGGTTGCGCTGATGATCTTTGTGGCCATTGTTAGCAGTCTCAATTCCACCATCCTTTCCGGTCCGCATATATACAAAGCCATGGCCGATGACGGTTTTTTATTGAAGCAGATGGCCGTCAGCCACCGCCGCTTCCGAACGCCTTCTTTCGCCCTGTGGATTCAGGCCGGCTGGGCGGTGTTGCTGCTCTTTTCCGGCACTTTTGAAGAACTTTTGACGATGGTTGTGGCTGCAATTTTACTTTTTTCGCTCTTTGCCGGCGTGGTTGCCGTAAAGGTGCTTGTCGCGGAAGAATATCAATCCGGCGGATGGCGCCGATGGTTTTTTGTAGTGAGTTATCTGCTCCTGTGTTTTTTGATTTTGGCACATATTTTATATGCCCAACTGAGCAAATCGCTGATTGGTTTTTTAATTCTTTCTCTTTCTTATCCTTTCTATTTCTTGCAGCGCGGGAAAAACAAGTCGCCATCGAAAGTCTAATAATTTTTAAGTTACAAGTCATAAGTTTACTCTAAAAAAAGTATTTAAAAACGTTAAAACGTTTTCTAAAAGATTTTAAGCATCCGGTTTCACGATTTAAATTGTGGGATATCATTAAGTTGAAATATATTGTGACGCCGTTTGTAACGGTTTCTGTAAATAGAAAGTTGAATATTTTTTAGTTTTTAGTGTAATCTCAGCCATTATACTAATATTTTCATCAATCAAACTAAATATAATCGGATATGGTTCGATAACCCAAATATAGAAAACTTGTTTGCAAAAAACAGCGGCTCATTCACTCTAAATTTACAGAGGCCTTCGATGCACAAAGAAAAAATTTTGGAGTTTCGCTACATGTTTTCATTCGCCAATGGTGAAAAGAAATTATTTGATATTCATCTCGATGGAGAAACACTTAATTATATTCAGGAACAGCCGCCGTCAAAATCCGATTGGGCTTTGCTGGAAAACGAACAATGCGAGAATTGTCCCTTGAAAAAAGAAGAACATACCTATTGTCCCATCGCCCTTAACGTTGTTGATATCATGAATATGTTTGAAAACGACTACTCCTTCGAAGAGGCCGATGTGATAGTACAAACCTCCGAGCGCAGCTATATGACGCATACTTCATTGCAGCGGGGCTTAAGTTCCATGTTGGGGATTTTTATGGTTAGCAGCGGCTGTCCGGTGATGGGCCGTTTAAAACCGATGGTACGTTACCACTTGCCCTTCGCCACTGTGGAAGAAACCGTCTTTCGGGCGGCTAGCACCTATCTTTTGGGCCAATATTTTAAATATAAAAAAGGCCGGCAGGCCGACTGGAACTTAAACGGATTAATGGATATCTACCATGAAGTGCAAAAGGTGAATTGCGGTATGGCAGAACGTTTGCGCAGTATCCCGGCAAAAGACGCCAATATCAACGCTTTAATCGTACTGGATGTTTTTGCCAAAGAGCTGCCGCAAAACATCGAGCGAAGTCTGGAACCGCTGAGTTATTTGTTTAAGGATCAGTTTTAAGATCTGTACGTTATACGGAATATTTTGTGAGCAAATAATACCTTTTTCAATTTGCTGGCTGCTCCATTCTTTCCTTTTTTTACTCTTACTCCTTTTCATTTTTGATGTTCGGGTTTAAAATCAGTCGGTAGATCACGCCTAAAGGCGGATCCGTTTAACGACGGGCTACCGGGGTGAGCCCGAGGCACGGCTACTCGGCATTTTCAACCTGCCCCGGGAGTATTCATTAATCCTGGTCAAAATTATTTTAATTTTACAGGGGATTCCAGTGGGGACTACCCTGAATGGTTAAATTTATAAATCTACAGTTGTCGGTTGCTAATCGCAGATTGACTTTAGAACTTTGTGAGTCAAAAAATTAACTGTTGCAGATTGCATGGCGCTGAATAGCGGTTGATAATTGGCATTAATGGGGTTATGGACGGAAAGCCCCGACGAATTGGGATGTCCACATTCCGTTCATATGGGAAACGATCAAAACCAAAGATATTTCAACTTTGAGTTCACTCTAAAAAGGTCTCTCACTGTCATTTTCCCACCACGAAGTGGTT
>CAZIBE010000124.1:0-10714 GCA_964536685.1 uncultured Calditrichaceae bacterium
TAAGATTTCTCACTACGTTCGAAATGACAAAAACTGGTTTTTAGAGCAGACTCATTTTTTCAACAGAAAATCATATTAAATATCGTTAGAACCTTAGCTTTTTCTGCACAGGTGGGATTGGCTTTCTGCAGAAAATATCAAATGGCAAATAACAAAACCCAAACCTTTTCAAAAATTGCAGTTAGGAATTGGATTTTGTTTTCATAAAATATTCAGAAAGAATGGATGGTGTTATTTATATTCTAAAATATATTTTTGTAATTGCAGTATAAATTATTCTGAAAGATATAAAATTAGAAATTTTAGATGATATATTACGTTATAATGGGAAAAAATACCATATACTGAAAAAAAATTAAAATTGTGCTTGAAACTATTAATATTCATGCTTATTATTTAAAGTAAGTTAAAATAGAAATGTTTTCACGCCTGAAAATAATCATGTCAAAAATAAACACTAAAATATATTTTATGCACATTTTTATGAGCATGTTGCCGCCTCGATCTTATTATAAAAAGAGATGCTCCATTTTTAGTATACAAATATATCATCAACATGTCTGTCATGCCCACGCTGTTTTTTTACTCAAATTGAACGATTATTTTCCTTAGCGTTTTATTCTTTGTCGATTTCGCAGGAGATTTGTTTAACCATGGATGATACTATTTAATATAATGAAAAAATGGTAATGGGAGGTAAATATGTCAGAAAGTACTCAGCTTGTCGACACTACTGCAAATCCTGCGCCTTTAGGTTTACTCGGATTTGGTATGACTACCGTTCTGTTGAATTTTCACAATGCCGGACTTTATAATCTGGGCAGTATGGTTTTAGCCATGGGCCTGTTTTACGGCGGAATGGCGCAAATTTTTGCCGGATGGATGGAATGGAAAAAAGGAAACACCTTTGGAACCACCGCGTTTACTTCGTACGGCCTGTTCTGGGAAACATTAGTTTTCCTGCTTCTTATGAAAAGCTGGGGCTGGTGGGCTGGACCGGCGGAAGGCGCCATGGTCGCTTACTTGTTCATGTGGGGATTATTTACGTTTGTCATGTGGATTGCCACGCTTAAACATAACAAAGCTCTGCAAGTTGTTTTTCTCACCTTGTGGATACTGTTCTGGTTACTGGCTATCAAAGATGCGACAGGCAGCGCGCTAATCGGTAAAATTGCCGGCTGGGAAGGCATCTTCTGCGGTTTTTCCGCTATATATCTCGCTCTGGCTGAGGTTTTGAACGAAACCTATGGAAAAACTGTATTACCGATAGGGTAATTTAAATTTTACGCTCTTTTTATAACTTACAAAACCATCTAATTTTAAGGAGTGTGTTTTATGGCTGATGAAAAAAATAAAGGAAACGAGGTTTCCGAGGCCCAGATTGCCGTTCATTGGAAAGAAGAGGAAACCTATCCTCCTGCGCGTAAATTTATTGCTCAGGCCAATTTGACCGACGAAGATGTTCTTGAGCGTTTCGGCATGGATAATTTTCCGAACTGTTACAAAGAATACGCCGATATGCTGGACTGGTATGAATACTGGCATACCCTGCTCGACTCCAGCAATCCACCGTTTTTTAAATGGTTTGTGGGCGGAAAAATAAATGCCAGTTATAACTGCATCGACCGCCATCTGCCGAAATACAAAAATAAAGCGGCGCTGCATTTTGTTCCGGAACCTGAAGATGAAGCAATCGAACATATCACCTTTCAGGAATTGTATGTGCGCGTAAATGAATTTGCCGCGTTGCTGAAGGACCTCGGATTAAAGGCCGGCGATACGGTTACGCTGCACATGCCGATGATTGCCGAACTACCCATCGTGATGTTAGCCTGTGCGCGTCTTGGCGTGATCCATTCGCAGGTTTTTTCGGGATTTTCCGGCAAGGCTTGTGCAGACCGTATTGTGGACGCTAAAAGTAAATTTTTAATCACAGCGGATGCGTACTATCGCGGCGGTAAACTATTGGATCATAAAGAAAAAGCGGATATCGCCGTAGCTGAGGCAGAAGCACAAGGCCAGAAGGTCGATAAAGTTTTAATCTGGCAGCGCTATCCGGGCAAGTATTCGGCCAAAACGCCCTTGGTGGAAGGCCGCGACGTAATCGTCAACGATCTGTTGAAAAAATACCTCCATCAGCGCGTTGAGCCGGAAAAGCTGAATGCCGAAGATACGCTGTTCTTGATGTACACGTCAGGGACTACGGGCAAACCAAAAGGCGCTCAGCATTCCATCGGCGGTTTTATGGCGTATGTAACCGGAACTTCCAAATACATTCAGGATATTCATCCGGAGGATGTGTACTGGTGTATGGCCGATATCGGTTGGATAACCGGACATTCGTACATCGTTTACGGACCGTTGGCGCTGGCCGCGTCTTCTGTGATTTTTGAAGGCGTACCCACGCATCCCGACGCCGGCCGGCCCTGGCGCGTTGCCGAAGAGTTAGATGTGAACATCTTCCATACGTCGCCCACGGCCATCCGTGCGCTGCGTCGTGTCGGTCCGGACGAACCGGCCAAATACCATTACCATTTTAAACATATGACTACGGTCGGTGAACCCATCGAGCCGGAAGTATGGCGCTGGTATTACAACGTAGTCGGTAAAAAAGAAGCGGTAATTGTGGATACCTGGTGGCAGACAGAAACCGGAGGTTTCCTGTGCTCTACCGTGCCGGCCATTCATGATATGAAACCGGGCAGCGCCGGTCCGGGCGTACCGGGCATCTATCCGATTATCTTCGATGATGAAGGGAAACCGCTGCCTGCGGGCAGCGGCAAGGCCGGAAACATCTGTATTCAAAATCCCTGGCCCGGCCGCATGTTGACTATTTGGGGCGATGATGAGCGTTTTATTGATCAATACTATAAACGCTACAACAAAGATCCTAATAGTAAGGACTGGCGCGACTGGCCGTATTTTGCCGGCGACGGCGCCGTGGAAGCGCCCGACGGCTATTTCCGTATTCTCGGCCGTATCGACGACGTGATTAACGTGGCCGGTCACCGGCTGGGGACCAAAGAGCTGGAATCCGCAGCGCTTATGGCCGAAGAAGTCGGTGAGGCGGCGGTAGTGCCGGTGGCAGACCCGATCAAAGGCAAGGTTCCTCATGTCTTTGTTTCTCTGAAACCGGGCTTAGAAGCCGGCCCCGAAGTGGAGAAGAAAATATCCGATACATTGGCCAAGGAGATTGGTCCTATCGCCAAGCCGGGACGCGTTTGGATTGTACCGGATATGCCGAAAACACGTTCGGGCAAGATCATGCGTCGCGTGCTGGCGGCCATCGCCAATAAGCAGGATACCGGCGACGTTACCACACTGGCCAATCCGCAAATTGTGGCTGAAATTCAAAAAATGGCCTAATTGCTGGTTGTTAACTCAAGAGGCTCTTTGCTGCGGTGGGAGCCTCTTTTTTATTTAAGACCACCCGGCAAACGACATGAACTAAAAGATGACTGCTATGACAAAAGACAAAAGAAAAAACTCAGTGTCCTCTGCGATCTCAGCGGTCAATTAGTAAACAGAAAACAGGAAACAGGTAGCAAGTATCAGGTATCATGCAGGAAGAAAACAGAAAAGAGAAAATAGGGATTGGCAGTTGACAACTGACGCTAAAGACAAAAGAACTAAGACAAAAGAAAAAAGAAAAAAATAAACTTACAACTAAAAGCTGATAGCTAATAGCTGACAACTGCCAGACGATTTATTAATCTTTTGGTTCTTTTTAGAGCAAACGCAAAAAGTAAGCTGAAAATGCAGGAAAAGAAGAAAAAATATACCCATTCGTTTAATTCCTTTGTAATTTAGAGCGCGTCTTAAAACAAGCGGCAATACTCATTCAATCTTAAAGGAAAAACAATGTTTCGTATCATTCCGGAAGGCCTGGCATTCAAAGAATATGTCCTACTTAAGAACGGCCAGGGAGTTCTGTTAAAACCGGCCACACCGGATGATATTACGTTAGTCGAAGACTTCATGTCCCGCCTCTCGCAGGACAGCCTGCGTATGCGCTTTATGGCGGCGGTGGCACAGGTTCCGCGTCAAGTTATTGAAGATTTATGCAACGGGGATTTTATCGAATCGGGTTGTTTGCTGGCCATTACCGGCGAAGGTCAGGAAGCCCGTGTAGTTGGCCTGGGGAATTACATCGGCACCGGCGCCGGCCGCTCGGCGGAAGTGGCTTTTTTGGTAGACGACGCTTATCAGGGGCGCGGCATCAGCACGCTGTTGTTAGAGCGTCTGGCCGGACTGGCCGCCGCCAACGGTTACATTGAATTGGAAGCGGAAGTGCTTCCGGATAATCATCCCATGTTAGGGGTTTTTAAATCTTCCGGTTTCCAAAATCATCAGGTATGGGATTCGGACACGGTGCACATTGAGTTGCCGGTTACCGGTGCGGCCGCAGTTTGGGAACGCGCCGATTTACGGGAGCGTATCGCCGTGGCTAATTCCTTGGTGCCGTTGTTAAAGCCGAATGCTGTGGCGGTTATCGGCGCCTCGCGCAACGCCTCCGCTATCGGCAATATGATCTTTACGAATATTTTATCCGCCGGCTTTAGAGGCACTATTTATCCGGTAAATCCGCAGGCCGCCTCGGTAAACGGTGTGAAAGCGTATGCCTCTATGGAAGAAATTCCGGAAGAAATTGATATGGCCGTCATTGCCGTGCCGGCAGATAAGGTACAGAAAGTGGCTGCAAAAGCGATTACGGCGGGCGCCAAAGGTCTTATTGTTGTAACGGCAGGCTTTGCCGAGGCCGGAGAAGAGGGAGCGGAGCGACAGCGACGTTTAATTGAATTAACGCGCGCTCATGGTGTACGCTTAATCGGCCCGAGTTGTCTGGGCGTAATGAATACCGACCCGGAAGTGCGCCTGAATGCCAGTCTGGCGCCTGAATTGGCTCTTTCCGGGCCAGCCGGATTTTTTTCCCATTCTGCCGCTCTGGGTTTGGTTATTTTAGATCATGCCCGCGAGAAAGGCGTGGGCTTTACCGGCTTTGTTTCTGCAGGAAACCGCGCCGATGTTTCGGGAAACGATTTGCTGCAATACTGGGAAGAAGACCCCAATACCAAACTGGCTATTTTGTATTTGGAAACCTTTGGCAATCCCCGCCGTTTTGTACGTATTGCCCGGCGCATGTCCTATAAAAAACCCATTTTATGCGTAAAAAGCGCGCGCAGCAGCGCCGGAAGGAGAGCCGCCGAAAGCAAAAGCGGCACACAGGCCGGCGGCGCCTCGGAAGTGCAGGCTTTATTGCGCCAAACCGGCATCATTCTGGCGGAAACGCTGGAAGAGCTGTTTGATGTGGCTGTAGTACTGGCGCACCAGCCATTGCCTCAGGGCAACCGTGTAACAGTCATCGCCAACTCCGCCGGTATGGCCACGCTTTTTGCCGATTCCTGCGACGCCAACGGTTTGGAACTGCAAGGGCCCGGGTTGGTGAACTTGGGCGCCTTTACCTCGCCGGAGAGCTACGAAGAGGCGGTGCGACAAGCCCTGGAGCACGAAGATGTGGACGCTCTGTTGGTGGGCTACGCCTGTGTGGGGCAGTGCGGGTCGGAACCTGTGGCTGCGGCTATTCGCCGGGGGGTAAAAAAGGCAGAAGAAAAAATAGGCCGGCAAAAAACAGTGGTGCTTTGTTTGATGGGCGCAACAGGCACCGTAGCTTTGATAGAAGAAGATGGGAATCGGCAGCAGGAGCGCAAATTTCCGGCTTTTCGCTTTCCGGAATCAGCTGCGCGAGCTCTGGCGCGCGTGGTGCGCTATGCCGAATTCCGTGAGCTGCCCGCCGGGAAACTGGTTTGGTACGAGGATATCCATGCTGACGAAGCCCGCCGTAGAGTACAAGAAATTCTTAAAGAACAAAGGCCTTCTGCGGAAAACGGTTTGGTAGAAGCAAGCGGTACGATGGCCGAGCAATTACTGGATTATTTTGGCCTGCCTACAAGCAAAGAGGGAGTAAAAATAAAAGAAACCTTTACGGCCCGCGTTCGTCCCGATGCGTTGTTTGGCCCGCTTATCGATTTTGCCCGCCCCGGTATTCCGCCGGTAGTGCGCATTACCCCGCTAACGGATCGCGATCTGAAAGAAATTATAGCAGAAGCGCAATTACCCGAGGGTGGCGGCTGTGCCGCCGTGTTGGGCCGCCTTTCGCAAATGATTGAAGAAATCCCCTGGCTGTGGCAATTGGAAGTAAACATCGTGCCCGGAACGGAACCTTTATTGCTGCCCGGAGCTATCATTAAATTAAAGCCAGGCGGCGTCAAACGGCCGGACTATTAAATCTATTTAGGAGGAAGTTCTATGCTGGTGCAGGAAGTGATGCATACAAATCCCATCACCATTACGCCGCAGACAACCTTGTGCGACGCCTATCAGCTAATGCACGAAAAGGGTATCCGCCATTTACCGGTAATGAAGGATGAACAACTTGTAGGGGTAGTAACCGATCGCGACCTCAGACTTGCAACCAGTCGTCTGGCTAAACGCCCCTTTGATCCCAAGGCGCAGGTGAGGGAAGTTATGAGTCATCCGGTGCAAACAGCCTATCCTAACGATCCGGTGGAAATGACCACGCAGATCATGCTGGAAATGAAAATCGGCTGCATGCCGGTGGTGGAGGAGGCGCACCTGGTGGGCATTGTGACCAGCGCGGATTTACTGGCTGCTTTGCTGCGTTTGACCGGCGTGCACCACCCGTCCGGCCGGCTGGATATTCGCATGTCAGATAAACCCGGCGAGCTGGCGCGTTTAGCTCAACTATTAGCGGAACGTAATATCAATATTCATTCCATATTAACCTATACGGAAGGCAACCTGAGAGCGCGGTTGGTGCTGCGTGTAAATACCATGGAAATCCATGCCCTGGCGCAGCATATCTGCGACGCCGGCTTCGAAGTGTTGTGGCCGCCACACATATCATGTGCAGAGTAATCTATCATCCGAAATATCAGAGTTACGATTTAGGCTCTGAGCATCCCTTTACGCCGTTGCGCGCCGAAATGGTTCTGGATCTACTTAAAGAATTAGGGGTGGATGTACAACCGCTGGAACCGCAACCGGTAGAGCCGGAAGCGCTGTACGCTATTCATGATCCCGATTATGTGGCGGCTATCGAAGCGGTTAGCGGCGGCCGGGAAGTTGCCGATATACAAGTATTTGGTCTGGGTACGGCCGATAATCCCATCATACCGGGTATGGCCGAAGGGGCCCGCTACATGGTTGGCGGAACGCTTTTAGGCGCGCGCCTTTTGTTGGAAAAAAAAGCGACGCATGTGCTGCAGCTTGGCGGCGGATTTCATCATGCGCATCCCAAACTGGCTGCCGGATTTTGTCTGTACAATGATTTGGCCCTGGCTATCCGCGAGATGACCGAAGCCGGCTGGCACGTAGCCTACCTCGATGTGGATGTGCACCACGGCGACGGCGTTCAGGAGATTTTTTACGCCGACGATAAGGTGATGACCATTTCGCTGCACGAATCCGGCGAGTACATTTTCCCCGGCAGCGGCTGGCTGCACGAATTAGGCCGCGGTATGGGACGCTCGCTGAAGCTTAATTTACCGCTGGAACCTTTTACGCAAGGCGATTCCTATTTGGAAGTTATGGAAACGGTCGTTGAAGAAGCGCTCTGCTGGTTTAAACCCGATGCGCTGGTAGTGCAGGCCGGCGCCGATGCCCATTTTTCTGATCCGCTGGCCGACCTGATGCTCACCACACAGGACTTTGACCGCCTGTACGATAAAATATTTCAGATGGCCGACAGGCTAAGCAAAGGGCGGCTGTTGATGACCCTGGGCGGCGGCTATTCGCTAACGGCCACCAGCCGTATCTGGACGCTTCTCTATCTGAAGTTTTTTGATCAGAAAATTCCGCAGCGGCTGCCGGAGAGCTGGCGCGCCCGTTGGGAAAGCCGTTTGGGCAAAGTGATGCCCCAATTTTTACACGATCCCAATCCCGCCTACAAGCCCATTCCCCGGAAGCCGGAAGTTGTACGCCATAACCGCGATTTGATTCAACGTTTAATGGACGCCGTGGCCGCGGACTGGTTGTAGCCAATTTTTAACCGCTACCTTGCCTTGTGATTCTGCCGCTGGCTTTTTAAAATTTTGAAGTGATTCACACTTGTCCAAAATAAATTTTCAGAAACAGTGAAATCGGCAAAAACGCTAACCCATCCCCTTTAGTTCCCCTTCCCTAATACATTAGGGAAGGGGATAGGGGTTGGGTCAAAAATAGGGCTGAGCTATAAATACTATTTAAATAGTGTGCAACTCCTTAAAAAACAACTAATATTTTTCAACTTTTAACTTATTTTGGACAGCAATGACTTAAAGTAAATGATAAATCACTCGTGTCCGGTTGTTTTTTGAAATCCTTTCAATAGCCCCATAGAAAAATAGTTATTAATGCAGTGTGGAATTATTTTTCTACTGGAATTTTAATTTTTCCTTACTTTCCTTTATTTGATGAAGTAGGGATACATAAAGGAGAATTAGTATTTTTACAGATCATAGCCTATCTACCAAGATACAAATTTAACAAATGCGTTTCGAGATACAAATGATACAATAAAGTATTACGAAAAGTAAACTACTTTTTGATAAATCATAACAGATAAAGAAACAGTTACTAAACTGCGAAGCGGCAGAATGTGAATAGCTCCGAGTAAAACTCGGAGACAACGCAGGGCCGAATGTTCTAAACAGCAAAGCGGTTTAATTATCCAATTTGATATAACCTATCATCGGGAGAAAATGCAATTTCTTGCAGATGTTTTACTCTTTTTTAATAAGGGACTCCTTTGGAGCAGAGTTGATATGGAGCTTTTTATTTCGTCTTCCGAATTTCATTCGGGGCTATTCAAATTAAATTCCTTCGGAATTAAATTATTACAGCTAACCGCAACAAGCCCTTCAACAAGTTCAGGGCTGGCTGAGAGCAAAAAGGCGCTTAAAGTTGGACTGCGATATAATCTCCCTCCACGCCTTGATACAAAACGTTTTGCGGAGATTGAGTAAAATATATATCACAAAAAGTCAAGAACTTAACAACATAATAGACTAAAAACAGGACTTTTTTGACAGTCTCCTTATGGGCTAACAGTAATAACCAAAAATTGAAATATTCCGAATAATGGAAACGTGATGTAAAAAGGAGTATATTCCTACAAAATACTATTTCTTTGAGCGAAACGTTCAACGGAATATATAAAACAATCATTCGATTGGAGGTTCAATATGGCAAAAGGTAAAGACAAGGGAAAATCACAAGAGAAGAAAAAACCACAAAAAAGCATTAAAGAAAAAAGAAAATTAAAAAAGGATAAAGCCTCAAAGACTTCTTGATTTCGATTTAATTCAATCGATGATAAGCAAATTTACAACGGTAGTTTTTATATAGGAGTACTTGTGACTAATAACGATATCTTGCGTCGTATCCGTTATACTTTCGATTTTAGCGACTCGAAAATGATTGCTATATTTGGCTTAGCTAATCTTGAGGTAACCCGCGGACAGGTTAGTGATTGGTTAAAAAAAGAGGATGATCCTGCCTATCAGAATTGCACTGATATTCAACTGGCGATTTTCCTGAATGGGTTGATTAACGATAAACGAGGGGAAAAAGAAGGGCCGCAACCCGAGCCAGAGAAGCGTTTAACGAACAATATCATTTTCAGAAAATTGAAAATTGCATTAGACCTGAAAGCCGACGATGTATTGGATATTTTGAACCTGGCAAATTTGCGTATTAGTAAACACGAACTAAGTGCGTTTTTCCGGAAGCCAGATCACAAACATTATCGTAACTGTAAGGAACAGATATTGCGTAATTTTCTAAAAGGTTTACAGCTTAAATATCGCGATAATAATTAATTGAAATCAAGGTTCAAGCAGACGTAGGTTTTTTGGCTGAGACGCATAGAAAGGGTTGCGGATATTTGTGCCGTTAATCATAAAGTAACGGTGGGGGAAAGTGCACAGAACAAGCCAGCCAACCTGACTGGAAAGCGCGTCCGGCATTTTGGCATTCTGAAAATATTCTAAGCATTTTTCGGCAGGTTATCGGTCTGCTGCTGGGCTCTTACACCTCAGCGCTGAGAATCTGTTTCTAACTTTTTTCTGAAGCCCTGAGCGGCAATGATTTGTAAGTATTAAAGTTTTTTGTGTTTATAAGAAAAAGGTACTATTTTAAGTAACCGATAGTTGATAGTTAAAATAAATTTGAAAAAAATTTCGCCAACATCAAATATTTAAATGTTAATTTTAAGAGTAGCAGGATATTATGCTAAAACAATTCTTGGAAAACATCGTTAAGCCTCTGGTGGACAAACCTGATGAAGTCAGAATAACTGAGATTGAGGGCGAAGCAGTTTGTATTTATGAGTTGCGTGTTGGCGCTGGAGATTACGGTAAAATAATTGGAAAGCATGGACAAAATGCTAATGCAATAAGGATAATTCTTAACGCAGTTTCAGCTAAAGTTGGTAAACGGGGAGTTCTTGAAATTCTTGAATAGAGATGTTTTTCTCTAAATATAATTTCACTATTCCGTGATAAACAAACTGCATTAAGATCTAATCGTCCCTTGTAATTAGTGTTTTCTTAAATAGCCCCATTTTATATCGTACTATTCCGGGCTTGGAATGTGCGAGCCAATTACAAATATGAATGACCAGTTAAAATTTTATGATCAAGAACAAAAGTGCTGC
>CAZIBE010000125.1:0-10543 GCA_964536685.1 uncultured Calditrichaceae bacterium
CCTGAAGGGGCGCCTGTGGCGCAAATAAGGTAATCGGTATCATCCCGATAAATCGGGATTTCGTACAAAACACTCAACTCTCAGGAGGGAGGAATTATGAACCCGAGCAAATTTTTTAGGTGGATTTTTACAGCCGCTTTTGTTTTTTTGCTGATTTTTTCAGCTCAGGCGCAGGATAATTCCCGCAGCCTGGAAGAAACCCTGCAGATGCTGTCGCAGGACGCCGCGGCCAGCTACCTTAATCCCATCAGCTCGGCCTTCGGCGCCGATCTAAATGCCGGCTGGTTCCATCGCGCGCCTAAGGCTAAAAAACTTGGTTTTGATTTGGAGTTTGGTTTGATTGCCATGGGCGCTTATTTTGACGACGCCAGTAAGCATTTTTCCACGTCCGGCCGTTTTCGTTTCCGGCAGGACGAAGCAGCGGCGCTCACCGACAATATGGAATTGCCTTCGGATGTTCAGCAGGCGCTGATTAACGAAATTATCTCCCATGATTACACAGTGGGCATATCGGGAGCAACCATTGTCGGTAATTCTGATGACAGCCTGCACATTGCTTTTCAAGGACAAAGCGTCACTTTTACCAGCCCTACCACCGGGCAGGATACAATGGTTACCGTGGGCGCGCAAAACATTATATTACCCATTGCCGGTTTTGGCGATTTGGCCAACGTCAAGATGCTGCCGCTGCTGGCGCCGCAGTTGAGCATCGGAACCATTTTCGGCACACAGGCCACGTTACGCTATTTGCCTTCTACCCAATTAAGCGCTGATTTGGGCGCCCTGGATTTTTTCGGCTTCGGTTTTCAGCACAATCCGGCGATCTGGCTGCCCTTCCCTGTACCGGTTGATATTGCGGCCAGCTTCTACACGCAAAAACTGACCGTGGGCGACTTGTTCGAAACTACAGCCACCGCCTTCGGTATCAACGTCAGTAAAGAAATAGGCGCCGTTGGTCTGAATATTACGCCCTACGCCGGTTTTATGATGGAGAATTCTTCCATGCGCGTGCGCTATAATTATCTTGTCGATACGCCCTTAGGACCATCCTCTCAGTCGGTGGATTTTAAAATTGAGGGTGAAAACAAAACACGGACCACGCTCGGCCTAAGCATTCGTTTTCTGCTGATTAATCTGAATGCCGATTACAATATCGGAAAATACAACTCGGCCAGCGCCGGACTTACGCTGCGTTTTTAATTGATTTTAGCCTTACGAAGTTTTTACAGCTTCGTAAGGCTTTTTTTCCCTTTTGGATAAAAAACACTTCCTTTGCAATCAACACAGTGCGGTAGTTAGCCGTTCGTTGCCTTTTTCATTGCTTAAATCGTCAAAAATATCTATTTTCGGATTAAATAATTCAAATGGAGTTTTATTGGATTCCCGATTTTCCCAAAGGGAGCGCCTCGCGCCGCGGGAATGACGCATGACAAGGTGTTTTTATACAGTCTCTTTAAAACCATAAATTAAATCCTTTAATCCCGTCAAAAAAGTTTAAAACAGAAGGAATGTTTTTATATGAAAATACTAATCGGTATCACTTCATCCATTGCGGCCTACCGTCTTCCCAATTTGATTTCTCAGCTAAGCAAGCAAGGTTACGAAGTTAAAGCCATTGTCACCGAGCGGGCCAAAGCCTTTGTAGCGCCGCAAGCGGTGGCCGTGATGAGCGGCCATCCCTGCCACAGCGACGCCGACGAATGGGGCAATCTGGAAAACGTGCTGCACATCGAACTGACGCGCTGGTGCGACGCCTTTTTAATCGCCCCGCTAACGGCCAACACACTGGCCAAAATCGCCAATGGCCTGTGCGATAACCTGCTTACTTCAGCGGTACGCGCGCTGGAGAAAAAACCGCTGCTCCTGGCGCCGGCCATGAATACGCGCATGTGGAACAATCCGCTAACGGCCAGGCATCTGCAAACGGTAAGCGAAATTTACAACACCATCGTCATTGACCCCGTCGAAAAGCGTCTGGCCGACGGCGAGGAGGGCATTGGCGCGCTGGCCGAAGATGAAACGATCATAGAGGCTCTGAATCGCTTGAAAGCGCAATATTGAACTTACCGCCCGGGGTAGCGTAAAAACAGCCTGATGCAAAAAGCGGACAGCTAATTTGCAAATTGTTCTTTAGTAAAACATCCTTCCCGGCCTTGACCGGGAATTCAGAAAATTCAATGTTGATAGCTAAACTTTTTCATTGGGAAATGAAATATTTGAACTTAAAAGATAGTCCGATAATGGCAACGAAATCGTTTACAGAGAAAGGCATAAAATGCGACCCGTATGTCTGATTGTACGCGACGGCTGGGGATATAACGAAAATCCCAAAGGTAACGCCGTCATGGCGGCTAATACGCCCAATATAGATGCATTTAAGAAAAACTATCCGTGGACGCTGATAAAAACTTCCGGCGAAGCGGTGGGCCTGCCGGAGGGCTTCCAGGGCTCCAGCGAAGTGGGCCATTTAAATATGGGCGCCGGCCGCGTCGTGGTGCAGGAACTCAAGCGCATAGACGAGGGCTTTAAAGACGGCTCCATTTTTAAGAATGAAAAATGGCAGAATTTTATGTCCCGGTGGAAGGCTAAATCGTCTAAACTGCATCTGATGGGGTTGCTGCAGGACGAAGGCGTGCACGCTCACCAGGATCATCTGTTTAAAATCATGCGCCGCGCCCGCCAGGAAAATCCACAAGGTTCCATCGTCATTCATCCTTTTTTAGACGGACGGGACACGCCGCCGCGCAGTACGCTGGAATACATCGCCAAACTGCAAAAAGTGATTGAAGAAGTGGGCGGCTGCCGCATCGGTACGCTAATGGGACGCTATTACGCCATGGATCGATCGCGCGACTGGAAACTGACCGACGTCGCTTACAATTGTATCGTCCATGCCGAGGGACGTCCGACCGCTGACGCCGTTTCCGCCGTAAAGGAATCATACGAAAAAGACAAAACGCCCGACGGCGTGGATATGTACGACGAATACATCCCGCCCTATGTCATCGGAGACTACGACGGCGTGCAGGACGGCGACTGCGTCTTTCATTTTAACTACCGTCAGGATCGCGCCATTCAGCTTTCCATGGCCTTTGTGGAAGAAAACTATCCGGGCAAGTTAAAACGCCGGCCCAAAGTTCACTATTTAGGATTTACTCAGTACTACGACGAGTTCACCGAATATCTGATGAGTTCCATGAGCTCCGGCGGCAGTATGAATCATTTATTGGGCGAAGTTATCGCCGACGCCGGTCTGCGCCAGTTGCGCATTTCGGAAACGCAGAAGTTCCGCCATGTGACCAGCTTTTTTAACGGCAAGGCCACCACGCCCTATCCCCTGGAAGATCAGGTGGAAATCAAAAGCGATATCGATCCCGCCGCTTACGCCAGTTTTCCGCAAATGGAAGCCTACGCCATCACCGATGAATTGTTCAAACGGCTGGAGAACAATCCTTATGCCTTCATTTTGGTGAATTATCCCAACGGCGATATGGTGGGCCACACCGGCGATTTTGAAGCGGCCAAAAAGGCGGTGGAAACCGTAGACGAGTGTCTGGGCAAGCTGGTGCCGCGTCTGTTAGAGCTGGATGCGCATGTGTTGATCACAGCCGATCACGGCAATTCCGAACAGATGATCGATTACGAAACGGGCATGGTCAAAACCAGCCACACCACGTTTCCGGTGGAGTTGATCTATGTGGCTAACGACGCCCGTCAGCGTAAACTAAAAGAAGGCGGTAAATTAGCCGATCTGGCTCCCACCGTGCTTAGGCTGATGGGGCTGGAGATTCCCGAAGAGATGACCGCGGATGTTTTGATTAATGACTGATTACGAATGAATCGTTGAGTTCACTCTAAAAAGCCCTGAAGGGCATAAAACACTGTTGTCTGCTCTTTTACCCTGATATGAATGTCGGGGCTATATATTGAAACCTTTGAAAAAATCCATCTGTGCACAGTCATATATGTTACATTTTTATTAATGGTATGTAAACGTATAAAGAACAGTCGCTCTAAATTCAAGTTATTTTTAAAGTTATTCCCCTCACCCATCGGCTCCCCTCTCCCAAACTTGGGAGAAGGGACGGCCACAAAAGTGGCGGCTTTCGCCGGGGAGAGGGTAATTAAAATTTAATTTTTCAAAGGTTTCATATTGTTATTTTAATTAATTAGCCCCATTCTTTGGCTTGTATCCCGATTTATCGGGAAGGATGTAGTTGCGTAATTCCATCATGCCGCCGGGACGCCCGTATTCTCCCGGCTAAAAAAATCTTTTTAACCCTGACTCTGCTCTAAAAACCAGTTTTTGTCATTTTCCCATCGGGACCACCTTCGTGGCGAATCCCGATTCATCGGGATGAGAAATCTTATATCCTCAATAAAACCAATAGATTTCTCGTCGCCTTGCTCCTCGCGGCAAAGGCCGTCCCGTTTTCCGCCACGGATTGATCCCTACGGGAAAGGGACCACTTCGTGGTGGGAAAATGACAGTGAGAGACCTTTTTAGAGTGAACTCAACCATAGAACAAACGCATCCGGTTTTTCATTTTCCTTGAAAAATGACCGGGTGCTTATTTTATATTCCACATTTTCCGGAAATGACGATATTCGGTACTCGCGTTCGATTTGTTTGAAAAAATCTACTCGGCTGGAATCGTGTAACGAAGGATTGTTAATCGAGATAAAAATCTGCTGAACCAACGATTGGCTCTTTCCCTTTTTAATTAAAAAAAGCACAAAATCAGGCGCCGCCGTCTGGCCGTCCTTAAATGAAAATAATTTGAAATAGCCGGCATTTTTAATCAGGTAAATTTCATCATAATTATTTTTTAAGGAAACAAAAATTTTTTGAAAACCGGCAATAAAAGACAACTCCGGATCGGTAGCATAAAAATCTTCAAGAACAAACCCGGTTTCTTTAGTAATATCGTGCCGGCCGTATTTAATCGGATTGAAGCTTTCGTTTCCGTCAAGGGCGATATTCACTATTTTATCATTAAATACAGAGGACAGGCTATGCGGTGTAAAATCTTTGCTCCCTTTGTAGTTGGTTGCGCTGCCGGCAATCAGTACGGAGATTTCATCTAATACCTGCGTTGCAGCCTGTAGCTCCATTTGCGGCGTCAGGCGGTTAATTTGGTCGCTGCGGCCTTTGATTTCAATGGTTACCCGATTAAGGTACTTGTCCGACGAGATGAATTCCGACATGGACGTTAAATGCGGAAAATATGTTAACAGGCGGCTGAATTGGTAAAAGGGTAATTTACTCAGGGCTTTCCTGAGAAGCGGAAGCGGAAAACGATTTAGCTTAATGCGCTTTGTGCCCCGGCGAAAACCGTTTTGCCGGTCAGCGGTAAAGGCGTTACTCACAACAGAATATCCGCTGCGCAGCTCCGCTTTGTAAATTCTGTTTCTGATTGATTCATCTAATTCAAAAATATTTGAACGGTTATGGGCAATGCGCTTGTTGACATAAATAACGCCCGTTCTGTAAAAGTCTGATTTTTTAAAGCTTTCTTTTAATGTGATTTTTTTCCGGATGGTTTTTTTCGCTTTTAGGCCCAGATCCTGCAACGCTTTGTTGAGCTCGGCAATGTAGCGCGGATTGTGCGCCGAATGGTAAAACAATTCTTCGCAAATACGCAGTTCGTGCTGCGGCTGGTCGTCGTATTTTCTTTGGTCAACGGGCTGCTCGTTTGTAATACGAAAAGGGCAATAGCGCGCGCCGCGGCCAATTAACTGGGCTTCTGAGAGCGTTGTTTCCCCGAAAGAACCGCCTTTGCGGGCGGCATCTCTGGTATTGTAAAGCCGCACAATATCAAAAAGATTCAGCACATCCCAGCCTTCGTTGAGTTTATCCACGGCAAAAACAGCACGGTAAGCGTTGTTCTCTGCCTCAAGATTATTGACGATCAATTGTTTGGCTTCGCTGTCGTTCTGACTGTTAACGGAGATGCATTTATCTTCGGCAAACTCGGATTGTAATTCTAATATTAAGTTTTCTGTGGAAATATTTTGACTGTCAAAATATCTAAACGCTTTGGCGATGACCTTATTCGGATTATTTTCCCGAATGTTCACAAGAACAGCCGGCGTTAGATGTTTTATTTTGTAATTAAACTCCTCAAAAAATTGGCGGCTCTCTTTGATGCTTTTTGATTTCAACAGCACAACCGGTTTGATGTGCAATCCATAGCGCTCAAAGATTTTTTGCCGATATTGACTTAAGATAATTGCTTGCAGCGCCCGTTCGAAGGGATTTAAATCGGCTTGCAGCACCTGAACATCTTTGGAGTATTTATCTAACCTGAATTGTTTGAGCGGATAATCGTACAAAATCTTGTCGTGATATTTTTGGGCTATCTCCGGATGGGACAAATCGGCGGTGGCCGTAAATTCCAACAGCATATTTTCTTCATTAGAGTTGAATATTTTGCTGACCGTCCCTTCCCAACTGATGATGCGCTCCCTTTCACTTTTGCTCTGCTTGCCTTTTTTCGTTTCCGCATTAATATGATGCGCTTCATCGGAAATAAGGACGATTCGTTTATCTTCAAACGCATCATAAGTGAGATTATTTTCTTTGGGCGCGTTCAGTTTGCTGTGCAAACCCTGAATGGTAGTGAAAACGATGTTCAAATCGTTTTGTCCGGCCGTTTCAAAGGTGTCTACTTCCCGGATGGTTATTTGCCGGTCGCCAAAGGAAATACTTTCGCTGAACAAGTACTTGGGTGATGAAGCGTTCAAAAAGTTATCCCGTGTTTTCTCGATAATATTGGAGCTGTTGACGAAGAAGATGAAATTCCGGTAACCGTGCCTGTAAAGATATAAAATAATTCCGGCCATGATTAAGGTTTTACCGCTGCCGGTGGCCATGTGAAAGAGTAACTGCAGCGGCTTGGGGCTGTGCGGATATTGTTCGAAATAATAGATAAATCTGACAAAGGCGTCTATTTGGTAGGGACGTAATTCAAATCTTGGATTCAGATTATTTCTGATACAGGCCGGCGCTTCGGAGGAGACAACACCCCGTGAATGGTCTGCTGCAATTTGTTGATTCAATGTGTGCATCAAGTTCTGCTATTCAAATAAACGGTTAAACTGCTCGGCCAATTGTGTTCGGTTATTTTTAATTATCAGTTTTGATTTATAATAGAGCGCCGGAAATGTTTTATCCCTGTAAGAAAGAGGCGGCTGATGAATCCGTGTTATACTTTTCCGGCCATCCCACTTAAGTGAGTAGGTCTTGTATCTGGCGGCGATTTGGCGCGCAATCTCTTTATCTCGGCCGGAATGTACATAGCGGTGCAGTTCCCGCTTGTAAGAGGACATCACTGTTGTATCCGGCTTACCGTCTTTTTGCGGGAAATAGGGAATAGCAACGGAATCCAATTCTTTTAAAATGAAATCATTTTCATGCCGGGACCAGGTTATAATAAAAAAGCGCAGACCCGATTGCACCCTTAAAATTTCCTGCGAAGTCCAGCGACGGATATCATCGGCGTAGACCGTGTGTGCAGATTCACCGGCCGTTTTAGGCAAGGTTGTTTTACATTGAAAATAGTCGTTGTTGCAATGAGCCGTAACCCCGGTTTTATCGGCGTTCTGGAATTCGATAATCCCTAAGGGCCGGTTGTGTTTGTCCGTAAAGAAACAATCGATATTGGCCGGCCAGGGGGTATGGTGTTTTCTTAGCTCTTTATCGAAATAGGGTAAATCAGCCATCTCTCTGAAAGATTTGGCGGATTTCCAGCCTTTTATCCCTGAAATCCAGGCGGCAAAGTTTTCGTAGGAATCAAATTGCACGAGAAAATCGAGCTGATTGGCCGACTGAAAATTGAACAAATAGACATGTTCGCTGGCATTGCAATACAACACATAAGTCAGCGGAACGCCGAAAAGCTTAGCAAAATTTATCTTTCGTTTTAACGCTTCTTCCCCTTCGAGTGTGATTATTTTTTGTAACAAGTAACTTTTTGAAGTTTTTCCGGAGATTTCATCGACACGGGCGCGCTCAAACAAATGAGTTACTTTGTCCCCGGAATTTTGATTGCAACCTTCAATGCTTTCAAAATAAAAGGGGGTATGTTTTATCAGCGCTTCTTTTGCCCAGTTGGATGCGTCGCTTCTTTCGGAGGTCTCTTTTTTCAGGTTGATTAATCTCATGATTATTGCAGATGGTAAAAGGCGTAATTTAAACGTTTAGTTGCCTCATCGATTGAAAAATCGTTGTCCTCTATTTCAGATAAGGGGATGTACAACCAGTTTTTGTCTAATAGCTCTATCAAGACCCGCTGAACGGCCGGAAGGTCGGCGGCGGCGGCATTCAGTAAATTGTTCTTTATTTCATCGGTCAGACGGTAAGTGACAAAGGGTTGTTTAAGAACGGTTTTAACCAGGGATTGCAATTCGCTAAACGATCGGCAGTTTGTTATTTGGCTGATCAATTCTTCGTTAAGAGCGGCTAATTCTAAATAGATAAAATGCGTGTCCAGCAGACAGTGTTGAACCCTGGGAATGGTCACGCTGTGGATGTATTCCATTTGTTCGCAAAGAATGAACGTCCGGTTGGAATCCTGTTCATTGTTAACTTCAAGAACGGCCTGAGCCGTGCTACCGCTGCCGGCGAAAAAATCTAATATGATATCGTTCTCCGAAGTGACAAATTTAATTATCTTTTTAAGCAGGTTAATTGACTTGGGATTATCAAACACCTTCTTCCCCATCTGTTTAGCGAGCGCCTGCGTTGATTTCCGGTTATCCTCATAAAAGTAGCCTTTTAATAATTCTGTGGCTGTTTCAATTCTTTTTTTGATTTTCGGAATGGTCGTCTCATCGGCTCCCCACAGCACATTGCCCTCTTTTTCAGCGTTCCAAAATGTTTTTTCCGGCCAGCGGTAACCATAAGCCGGTTTTTTACAGATTTTTTGGGTGACCGGATGAATAATGTCAAAATCATATCCGCCGGGCTTAGTGTTGGCCGAATTGCCGGGATAGAAGACGCCTTTGTCGTCCACATAACAATAATGCGAAACGCCGGACAGGTCATATTCATTGGATTTTTTCACGCTGTTTATCCAGGCTCGCAATTCCCGCTCAATTTTTTCGATATCGTTTTTGTACTTCCTTTTAAGGGCATTGTATTTATTAATAATATGCTGCGCGTTTTCCGAAGGGATTTTCCATTTGGGCAAACTTTTTTTGTCTTTGGCATAACACAGAACATATTCGTGCTCAACAGATATTTGTGTGGCGTTGTTATCGGTGGCCGTTTCCCAGATTATTTCTCCCACAAAATTATTGCGGCCAAAAATCTCGTCGCAAAGAATTTTAAGATAAGCCTGTTCATTCATATCGATTGAAATAAAAATAACGCCTTGCTGCGTTAATAATTTCCGGGAAACCTCCAGACGGTTTTTCATAAAGGTCAGCCATGAAGAATGATTAAAGCTGTCGTTGTATAAAAAACTGTCTTTGCCGGTATTGTAAGGGGGATCGATGTAAATTAGTTTTATTTTTCCCCGGAACACTTTTTTTAGGGAATGCAAGGTCAGCAGATTGTTTCCCTTAATGATGTAATTGTCTTTAAGAAAAACCCGCTTTACAGGATGCGGGCCGGTTTTATCGTATTTTTTCCAGTTCACCAAAACTTTTGGCTCAAACAGCCGGTCTATTTCATCCGCAGCCAGCGTTTCATTCCAAAATATTTCCCGGCGTTTTTGCTCTTCTTTGGTTTGAGCGCCTTCCAAAACGGAATCTTTAAAGGGCCAGGATAAAACCACTTCCTTCCCCTCGGTCAAATACGCATCATCGGCGCTGAGGCCGATTTTGTTTTTATAGGCGGTGTAGCTGTCCGGCAAAAATTGTTTGTTGGAAATGAATTTTTGGAATTTGATTTTATCGAAGACTAACACGCCATCCATATCCTGAAAAAAATGCCGTTTCACCGTTTTATCTTGGAGTAATATTTTTAATAACAGGGGATCTAATTGTAGGGCTGCTTCAATCACTGAATTTTTAAAAAGTTTTCCGCTTTTACAGAACGTTTCATTCTGTTCCAACAATTTTTTGACGTCGTCGTACAGATGGCCCATTTTTGTTTTCTAATGTTTTGTGAAACCAAAGCGTAAAAGTAATCGTGGCTTGCTGAAATATAAAAATTTAAAGGCTCACTCCCAATATTTTGTGGAAACAAAATAGTTTCTCTTGTCCTCTGCAGACAAGATTATTCAGGGTGTAAAACAAAAAAAGCCCGGACATTGCTGCCGGGCCTTAATCGTACCGGAGGTCGGACTCGAACCGACACCTCCCAGGGGAGACTGGATTTTGAGTCCAGCGCGTCTACCAATTCCACCACTCCGGCAACTTTATTATGCTGCATCTTATTTTGTGTATATTCAAAAGACCAAAAGATTTTGAGTCCCGTCGAAGCGTAGCGTAGATCCCGCTTTGAGGGACGCGTCTACTGCCGGAGGCATCCCTTCGGGACAATTCCACCACTCCGGCAACTTTATTATGCTGCATCTTATTTTGTGTATATTCA
>CAZIBE010000126.1:0-10301 GCA_964536685.1 uncultured Calditrichaceae bacterium
ACCGCTGGGGTTATGGTTAGGAAGTAATTTACACAAGATTTAGGACTTGACTAGGCTCAGGTTGTCGTTATGAGGAATGCTGATATACGGTGCCCCCTGACTGCCGCCAAGTGGGAGGCATTTTCCAAGATCGGTAACGGAATTGGCTTGGAAAACCATTTCATTTTGCTGAGACTCCCCGTTGTCTGACTGAGCGGATTGATTAATGTAATCTCCTTCGAAATGGAGCAGCAAAACCGTGCTGTCATCGCAGGCATACGGTCCGCCCGTATTGTTTGGGCGACCTATTTCAAAGCTACCGTTGCTTTTACTAAAAACGGCTGTATTGGCAATATCCGTAAGTTTGACCTTGCAATGCCTGGCCACGGTATTGGGAATGAGCCAATCATAGCTTCCCGGAGCGGAAGAAGTACTTGCGCATATTTCAATCCAGTGCGCTCCGTTATCGGCAGAATATTCGATCTTGATATCTGCAACAGGGGTGTTCTCCCAGATAATCGAAGCCAAATCTCCGGGGATATAATACTCGTCTCCGTTTGGCGATACGACTGTTATTTCATAATGCAGTATTGAAAAAGCATCATCGCTTTTATCATAAACATTAATATCGCTGACATCTGTTAGTTTTATTTTACACTGATTGGAATTCGAATCCGGAACAATCCAGGCATATAAGCCCGCGCTTGCCGGTGTGCCGGCAATAATTTCCTGCCAGTGATGCCCGTTATCGGTTGTATATTCAATTTTAATAGTAGCAATATTCTCGCTGTTCCATATGATATTGGTTACTTCTCCCTTACATAAAACTTCTCCGCCATTATGGCTTTGCAGCGAAAGTTTTTTTCCGTTTAAATCAGGTTCAAGTCCGGTCAAAATTCCAAGATTATAAGCGAAACCAGATACACTATCAGCATCATAATAACCATCTTCATCACCATAACCCACAACTACATGAAAATCACCATCTTCATTATATCCATCGCAATGATACCAATGCCCCCCAACGTTGTTATTCTCATGCCAATTTCCAAGAACATCCAACCCCATTCCACATACTAAAAGAACTCTTCCATTATCCAACTCGTTTTTCATAAGTTGAATCCATTCAGCCCTTGTATAATTTTTCCTGTCAGTTGGTACACTTTCTTTATAATTGAAGTAATGGCTCATGGCATAAGACATTTTATCCAAATTGCCGCCGGAACCATAAATATCATGCATTGAAGTAGCTGCATGATAAAAAAGGGTCGCAACATCCTTATATTCTGCTTCAGCGCTGCTTTCCGGCAAATAGTTAGGCATATTATCGTAATTGTAAGTAGTTTTACCAAAATTTGCCGACCAGGTATGTCCTCCGTTATCAGTAAAAGATAATTCATCATTTCCAACTGTAGGGAATTCCCAGTAGTGCAATATCCTGGCGAGTGATGAATGTCCGCAGGCATTGCCAACATGCCCGTGTATTCCATCCGGGTCCTCAGGATAATATGCATTATAGGGCCATTTAAAATTGTCCCAGCTATTTGGGATAAGTGGTTCAACGGTTGCCAAAGCTGCAGAAATGGTAAATTGACTTTCACTTATATCATTTAAAGACGGATTGCCTGCATCAAAAATTTTTAGCAGGCATTGATTGGATGGAGTTGCAGAAACATTCCAAGTAAAAAATCCGGAATTTGCAGAAAGATTTGTTGCTATGGAATTCCAGATATTACCATTGTCTGTACTGTAATCTATGTTAATGGTAGTGACGCCATTGCTTAGCCACTTAATAATAGTTGTTTTATTGTTAATGCAAAAATCTCCACCGTTAGGGCTTGTCAAGGCGATGTAATCCGCAGAATAGGAAACGGTTTGATCGGATAAATTAAGTGTGCCCCACGTCGATGGATTGTTATAATAATTGCTATTTCCACTCCAAAGTAGTTGTGATGGCAAATTATAGGCATAATCACAATTATCATCATCGTTGTTAACTACGACATCGAAGCCAATATTCGTTCCCGCTGCCGGGCTGATATTAAAATTATCCCAGGGTATTGCAAACTCCATCGAATACCCGTCAGTAGTTTCTATCCATTGATAGATGACCCCTTCAAAGCGGTTTTCTGCTTCCTGAATCCAATAAGTTTTAACCGGCTTTACAAAAAGCCTGTCATATTGGTCTATGTTTGTTTCCTTGCTGTAATTTCCATCAATATAGATTTCCACACCGTCATCATACCAGCCCTGCCGGCCATTCGTACATAAACTTTCATCAACAACATTTACACCGATGTATAAATAGTTATCATCCCACAATACTCCGAAGTATGCTGTATTATTTGAGCCGCCCAAATTGATTGAGTTTTGATTTGTAATTTCCCAAAATGACTCTTCAAGTTGTCCGTCCATAGCAACCGCAGAAAGCACCTTTTTTGCGGTAACAGAATTGGCCAAAGAAAGTTTACAGAGAATCATTAAAATTGTTACAAAGCTAAAATATAGTTTTGAAAGTTTCATTTTATCTCCACTGTTTTAATCACTGTAATCTTCGATTTTAGCTGTAGATTAATTCTTTTTTGGCTTTAAGATGGTTTTGAGTTGTTTGGCAATAACTTGTTCGTCTTCTCTGAACATGAGCGTAATTTTAGGATACTCCGGCAGATTACTGAAAATATCAAGCTGCCAGGCAAAATCACTTTTTATCTGTGATGTTATGTTTTTTGAACCGGTGGCGTATGTCGTTGAGCGGGGAGCCTGACCCGGTCTCTTTATTTGCTCAAGATTTACGGATTTAATATTCTCTTTTTGGTAGGTAACCATATTGCCGTTATCCACCCAAATTACAGAACAAAACTTTTGGGAATAGATAAACAGTTCGCCGTTTAAAAAATTATAGTAATCAGCCCGCAACATTGAAGAGACAAAATCCGAAATTATTATGCCATACTGCCGGCGATCTTCAAAATAATCAGTGCGGGCTTTTTTTTCGCGGTTTGCGGTCAGGAATGTAATTAAATAGGTCATGCCAAGAGCGGCCGCAGCTAACAAAACCCCGGTAAGAGGTCTTTTATTATACAAGTACATAAGCATAAAAACGGTAGCTGCAGCGCCGATGGCAATCAGCCGCATTCTTTTTTTGAAAGCAGAGGCTTTTTCCCATTTGGATATTAGCGTTTTGTTGGCATCTGTTCCCAGATAACCGATGAAGGATGAAAAGCCGGATATATTCGTAAAGCCCGGTATTTGTTTAACCGATTTGATTTTTCCGGAAACAATATTTTCCATAAAAAATCCTTTAACCGTTTTCTGTTGTGCATGAAGCTGGATTCCCTTTAAAGAATCTTAAACATTTAAACAGAAAACGGTTAACACAAATCGGTCAAATCTTGTAACAAATCTTACAAAATACTTATTTAATCAAATCGGAAGGAAGTTTTCCGAATTCCTTTTGAAAACATTTGCTAAAATAAGGCAGGCTGTTAAATCCGCTGGCAAAAGCCGCCTCGGATACATTGGCGCCTTCTTCTATAATGTGTTTGGCCGCTTTTTGCAGGCGAAAGGATCGAAGAAATTCGTTAGGGGATTTACTAAAAAAGCACGGTCATTTTTCTTCGTAACTGGCTCGGGCTCATACCGCTTGCCGAGCTAAAATGTTCTACATTAAATTCCGGCTGTGTATAGTTTTTTTCTACGACATTATATACTTTTTCAATAAACTGTTTATCAAATTTGGTCAGTCCGTCCAGGGTCTTTATTTTAGCCGAACCGGAAGCAAGAAGAGAATCGGATATCTTTGACCAGATTTTTTTCGTAAAGCGATTAAATTATTTATCCGCGTAATCAATTCTTTTGAGTTGAAGGGCTTGGTAATATAGTCATCCGCGCCTATTTCCAGGCCTTCAATTTTATCATTCAGCGCTGCTTTGGCCGTAAACAAAATGACCGGAATATGGCTGGTAATTTCATTGGAGCGTATTTGCCGGCAAACTTCAAAGCCATCCATCTTAGGCATCATCACGTCGCTTAGTACCAGATCCGGCATCAGCTCTTTTGTTTTTTCAATGCCTTCCAAACCGTTTGTACAGGCTACTACCTGAAAATATTCTTCCAGGCTTTGAAGAATAAAGTTCCGCATATCCGGATTATCTTCAATCAAAAGCACCAGCGCTTTATTCTGTTTTAATAGTTGCGAGGGAACAGGCCCGTCTTTATTAACGGATAGGGGCGGCGGGTATGCGTCCGTTTCGATAGCGGCATCGATGATCTCATCAACGGAATAGATATCATCTTCAGTGGGTAGTTTAACGCTGAACGTTGTACCGCTTCCCGGCAGGCTTTCCAGGGTTATATTGCCGTTATGCAATTCAACCAGTTCTTTGGTTAAGGCCAGGCCTACACCGCTGCCGGTGTTTTCGTTGCCGTTCTTTTCATCTGCCTGAAAAAATCGGTTAAAAACATTTTTTTGCTGTTCAGCCGGAATTCCTACACCGTTGTCTTTTACGGCAATAACCAGCAATTTTCCAACAACCTCGGCACTTGCCAGAACCGATCCGCCCTTGTTGGTGAATTTTATGGCATTGGACAGCAGATTGAATATAATTTTTTGCAGCTTGTCGGCGTCAAAATACATCTCTTTGCGCTTTGTTTTTATCTTCATCTCAAAGCTGATTTGCTTAAGTTTAGCGGCCGATTCGAATGACGCAAAGCATCCTTTAATAAAGGGGATTATGTCTTTTTTCTGTACCTGCAATTTCATACTGCGTGCTTCGAGTTTGGAGAGGTCTAAAATCTGATTTATTAACTGCAGCAACCTGTGGGCATTTCTTCCGATCATGTCAAGAATCCTTTCCGCGCCCGAATCATTTAACTGGTTTTTTAATTTTTCCACTGGTTCAATAATTAAAGTGAGCGGCGTACGGAATTCATGGGATATATTTGTAAAGAATGCGGATTTAATTTTATCAGCTTCCATCAGTTTGTCTGTTTCAAGCCTGTTTAATCTGGCCTCATTTTGCAACTTAAGCTTATTTAGTTCATATTTTCTTACACGCAGATATAGTAAAATGATTAGTAATACATAAATCAGATAGGCCCACCAGGTTTGCCACCAGGGCGGCTGAATTGTAAGGCGGATAGATTTGCCCGTTTCATTCCAAAGTCCATCGTTGTTCGACGCTTTAACCATAAACTGATATTCACCTGGATCGAGATTGGTATAGGTTACTTCTCTTTTGGTCCCCAACATAATCCAGTTATCGTTGAACCCTTCCAGTTTGTAAGCATATCGATTGGAACGGGAATGGATAAAATTAAGCGCTGAAAATTCGAATGAAAAAACATTATCGGAATACTTTAACGTTATTCCATTCGTAAAAGCGATATCTGTATTCAGAGGGTATTCCTTATTGAATAGTTTAAACGAAGTAATTGCAATGGGCGGCAGATATTTGTTTTTTTGAAAATTACGGGGATAAAAAGAGATTAAACCCTTTTTAGAGCCAAAAAACATTTCACCATCTGTGGCTTTCCAGGCAGCATTGGGCAGAAAACAATTAGCAGGTAATCCATCATGAATCGTATAATTGGAAACGGTCTCATTCTGTTTATTAAATCTTGACAATCCCAGTTCCGTTCCTAACCACAGAAACCCATCGTCATCTTCAAGGACAGAAAACACATTATTTGATAACAATCCCTGTTCTTTTTTGAAAGTCGTCCATTTTTTAGTTACCGTATTAAAGCGCTTTAAACCGTCCACCTGCGAGCCTAACCAGAATATGCCATCCTTATCTTCATGTATGGTCCAAAAATGATTTTCCTCTGTAATCTGAAAATTTCTATCTACGTAAACTTCAAATTCCATTTTTTCTTTTTTGAATAAGCCCAGCCCTTCCCATGTTGTTACCCAGAAATTGTTGTTTTGATCAATTAAAAAGTCATCAATAGTAAATCCGAGCATAATAAAAGTTTTATCGCGTGGTTCTACTTTATTGTAAGCAGCATTATGCGTTCTGGGATTGTAAAAAATTAAATAATCCTGAGAAGCAATAATCATATTTCCTTTTTTATCCTCGCCAATAGCCTTTACTTTTTTTATATCAAAGGGAGGATTGGGGAATGTGATTTTATTGAATTTCCCGGTTTTCCTCTTAAAAAGGGAAACACCGCTCTCTTTACCAATCCATAGATTTTTATGAGAATCAAGAAAAATTGTAAATATCCTATTGTCGGAGCCGGAGAATGCTTTGCCTGAATTTTCCTGATAATAGGTAAATTTCTTTTTCTTAAAACTATATTTATTTAAACCACCGCCATCTGTAGCTATCCATAAATCTCCATTCTCATCCTTCAGCGCCTTAGTAACGATTTCGTTACTAAGACTGTTGGCATTATTTGTTTCTTTTTTGTAAATATCTATTTTTTTACCGCTGGGATGATAAACCAAAACGCCATCCAGCCAGTTGGAAATCCAAAGCGAACCGGCCCTGTCTTTAAATATTTTGCCCAGATACGCATTTCGGCGTGCTTCCTTTTTTCTGGTTTTGTTGGTTATATATTCTATTGTTCCGGAATATGGTTCAATAATCGCTATTTTACTGCCATTCGATGTCACCCAGATGCGACCGTCTCCACTTTGACAGATATCTTTGATATGGTGCGCCTGGGGATCACCTGTATTTTTATTTAACAACCCTATTTTTTTAAAGGATTTTGTCCCCCGGTTAAATATAAATAGGCCGTCATTTGTTCCTGCCCAAACGGCTCCGGTAAAATCGATATACACCGCGTTAATTTTATTAGCCGGATCTGATTTCTTGTTTTTTATTAAATAATTTTCCGAATGTTCGGTAATAGGATTAAAAATGGAGAGGCCGTTTCCCGTGCCCAGAATTAAGTTACCCTGTTTGTCTTCAATAATAGAATTAATTGAAATTTGAGAGAGACCGTTAACAGTTACCATCTTATTTGTTTCAGTAATAATAGAGTTTTTTTCTGCGGAAGTAACAGTAAAAAGTTGGATTCCCCAGTCTCCGGGATGATCGGGGCGTTTACTGTTCCAGGCGCCAAAAGAGTGCGTTCTGTCGGAAGTGAACTTTAGGTTATATTCCCCAGCGGGAAGATCGATTATATCAAGTAGCGTGCGATTCTTGCTATGCCCGCCGGCAAGAAATGTTTGTCTATTTTGAACCGTCCATATTGTATTTCCTTTGCTATTTTCAATCCAGCCAAAGTCAAAAGCCTGATCATAGGTAATTTCACCCACATAATATATAAGCGTTTTGGTCTGTTTCTTTAATTCAAAAAATGTAGAACGGTTTTCTTCATTAGCTACTTCTTTTATAGATGCAATGGTTTTACCCGCTTTCTTCAATTTTGCGATAATTTTATATATTCTGTTGTTATATTTTTTATCACCCGCGAAAAAATTTTTAAATCTGTTTTGCTCCGGAAGAAATTTAGACAGGCCGTACCAGGTGCCGGCCCAGAGGTTTTTATGCTTATCTATATAAAGATCGGAGATTTTACTATAGGACAGGCTGGTGGAATCGTTTAAAATATTAGAATAACGAATACTTTTCCCGGTTTTTTTATCAAATTTATTCAGTCCGTTAAATGTACCGACCCATAAATAACCGTCCTTATCTTCGGCCATACTTAAAACAAGATCATTGGAAAGAGAAGTTGTATCATTTTGATATCTTCTATAGTTTTTAAACCGGTATCCATCGTATCTGTCCAAACCGGCATTAGAGCCGAACCAGAGGAAACCGTCGCTATCCTGAAAAACACAAAAAACAACATTGCTGGAAAGGCCCTGTTCAATGGTCAGGCGCTCAATTTGCGGAGAGGATATCTGGGCGTTAGCGTTTGGCCGTATAAAAAAAATACAAGCGAAAAGCAATAGCGCGGCTTTCTTTAAACATAAACACAGTGGGAAAAAACAGGACTGCTGGGTTCTATCTGATCTCGGCTGAAAGGGATCCTTAACCATTTGGTATTTATCCTGTACACGGGATACAGCTCTTAACCGGGCGCGCTCCATATTCCGCCTTCCTGACAAACTATGCCTGTGATACCATACAAAGCATGGATGCGCTTAAAGAAAATGAGTTTTTCAACTAGGCCGGTAATAGTGCTGAACAAGAATGTAACAAGGCGCCGCCAGAGGGTGAAAATATTTTTTTAGAACCGGTCAGAAGATCACCTGTAAATAAATGAAAGAAGCGTGTCTGATTCACTGTTACATTCAAGTTAAATACAATGAACAGGAAAAACAATAATTTTTTGGCGCTAAGCACCGCATACACGGCGGAGGGGGCAGGCCGCCCGAACTGCAGAAGGCGAGGCTATCCTGCTGTTGAAGAACTATAAACATGATATGCGGGAGTAGCCTGAATGCGCCCCATATTTATTGTTTTGGACTTTTTTCAAATCGATCTCTTGCGTAAATTTGTCTGTGAGTGTAGCCGAATGTAAATTAACATCTGTTATCGTTTAAACCGGGAGTAAATGCATGGAAATTCGTTTGTTTGAAGAGCAGGAACTGCCACACGTGCTGGAATTATGTAACCGGCACATGGAATACGATGAATTAACCGAAACTCTGTTACGGGAAAAACTATTCGATGATCCTTCTTATGATAAAGAACTGATCTTTACTGCCTGGCTGGACAATCGGTTAGCGGGCTTTATTGCCGGCGTGACGCGCGAAATACGTTCGGAAAAAATTGGTTATGTCAAACTCCTGGTTGTCCACGGCGATTTCCGCAGACAGGGCACTGGCCGTAAGCTGTACCAGAAGTTAGAGGAGATATATCGCCAACGGGCCATGCACAAAGTGCGCGTGTACGATGTGCCCTTTAATTATTTTATGCCGGGCATCGATCCCCGCTACACACCAGCCGTTGCCTTTTTTGAAACCTTAGGTTTCCAACGCTTTGCCGACACATCCAATATGATTGTGAATTTAACCGCTCAGGATTTCTCCACGGAATCCGAAGAAGCTGCACTGGCTGTCGACCAGATTGAAATCAGCCGCGCCGAATACAGCGACCGCGAGGAGGTCATGCAGTTTGTGGATGAAAACTTCCCTTTGTGGCGGCACGAAGTTTCCAATGCCTATAATTCTCTGCCGGTGAGTTTGCACATCGCCCGTCATAACGGGAAAATAAAAGCCTTTTCAGCGCATAACGGCAACAATTTCGGCACAGGCTGGTTTGGTCCCATGGGAACCCATTCCGATTTGCGGGGCAAGGGCATTGGCGGCATTTTACTCAAACGCTGTTTGCAGGATATGAAAGATTGGGGACTCACACAATCGGTTATTCCCTGGGTGGGCCCGATCCGGTTTTACTCGTATTATGCAAATGCCGTGGTAAACCGCGTCTTCTGGCGGTACGAGAAAAACTTGTGACTTATATTTTTTAGTTAACCGCTGCAAATTGTTTGTCTCGCTCAATAATATTTTGGATTGATCTAAGCTCTTAATATTTATGGGAGGTCTTTTGAAAGTAATTTCTGCATTTATTTTATTTTTATTTTTCTATTCATGTTCATCCCCAAATAATCCAAATTCCCAAAGACCGGTTTTTACTGAAATACCAATTGTTACAGGAATTTTTTGGATGGATGAAACAGGCAACGAACTGGGCATAATCTGAAATCCAGTAAATGGTGAAATGAAATTGCCTTACAATGTGACGGTTGACCATGAGCGTGTTATTAAAGATTCAAGCAACCATTCAATACCGGCAAAAGTTGATGTCTCAATTCCCTTTCCAAATCCAACCAATGTGCCACAGAAATTTTTAATCCAAATTCCTGCGGATGCAAAAGTCAGTTCCTGGGTAATTCCCGCAATATCGGTTAACAAAAGCAACAAAACTTCAATAACTTTTGGGAATAATTTGGTTTATAAAAACCAGGGAATCATCATAAGGGATATTTGCTCGGAAAAAAATTATGGTCAGGGAAGATATCTGTTTGAATGGGATACGAAGGACAATGAAGGAAATGATGTTCCGCAGGGTTTTTATAGAATTTATACTCAAATTACTGATATGCTTTATTGGCGGGATATATATGTTTTTAGAGGTGAATATATTTATCCGGAGGACATTCCACTTTAAATATAAATTTAGACTTTGCTGTCCAAAATAAGTTAAAAGTTGAAAAATATTAATTGTCTTTTTAAGGAGTTACACACTATTTAAATAATCTTTATAGCTCAGCCCTATTTTTGACCCAACCCCTGTCCTCTTCCCTATCGTATTCGGTAAGGCGTAGACAAGAGTGAGGTCGTGCGTTTTTGCCGA
>CAZIBE010000127.1:0-10278 GCA_964536685.1 uncultured Calditrichaceae bacterium
GTTGAAAGTGGCAAGTAAAAAGAGAATTGTAGAAAATCGTTTCATAGTCATTCCTGAGTCAATTTTTAAAATTTGAAATTTAATGTCTTTCCATATTAAGAAAGTAATAATGAGCACAAATTTAAGGAATTATGAGATTAAAGGAAAATATGTATAAAAGATGATAATGGAAATTTTGGCGGGGCCGCTAGCAAATTATTATTTGTCTTAAAAATAAAAAAGGGATGCAAGCTGTCTTGCATCCCTTAAAAATAATTCACCTTTTTGAAATTATTGCGGACAATCCACATCATTCAAAAATGTATCCCAGCAATGCCAGTTGCTATCGTTAAAATAGGCCGGATTTTTAATGCGGCCGTTTTTATTCTGACGATGCCATTGGATATTAACCGTGTTCGGCGTTGCAGCATCATAAAGTGTAAAATAGGCGTTATAATTGGCGTCATTAAGCGGACCAAATTCGATATACGAACCATAGCTGGCGCCGCTTGTGTCTATATTTGTAAACCTTACGGTGGGCGTCGTATCGCCGTCGGCAAATTGCCAGTCGATGCTCAGGCCGGGTGCAGGATTTTCAGGATCTTGATAAAAAGTCCAGCTACCGTTTGATCCGTCTGCTGCCGAAATGCCGTCAAACCACTTGAAATTTTGAAAAACATCTTGATTCGTAAAGTACATAGCCCAGGCCCACTGGCTCTGTTCGGCCTGCCAACCAGCCGTAAAAGTGATATTGAAGGCCGTCACTCCGTTGCTAAAATCGTAGCTCCAAACCCATTGTCCGTCCTGATATACGGCATTCTGACTACGAGCCATTCCCAAAGCCGCTCTGGGAACAAGCATCGATGCCTCGGCTATATAACGCCAGCCGACAACCATTGTTGCGGCTTGCAACCAGTTATTACCGAACTGCGTATCGGATGTTTTATGAAGCTGTTGAGTCGCCCCTATCGCAAAATCATCAAAAGGCATATTCATTGTATTTTCCGATGGAAGCGCCGGGGGCTGATCTTCCAGCTTGGGTTCGGCGCTCTTGTCCGAACAGGCCATCATCAAAATCATGGCGCTTAAAATAACCGCTGCCAGTTTAAAAGTTCTTTTTAACACAATTACTCCTCCTCGTTGATTTTCTATTTCTGAGTTCACTCTAAAAAGGTCTCTCACTGTCATTTTTCCACCACGAAGTGGTTCCTTTCCCGTAGGGTTAGCAAGGCGACGAGAAATCTATTTTTTTTATTTAGGATATAAGATTTCTCATCCCGATGAATCGGGATCGCCGCGAAAGTGGTCCCGTTGGGAAAATGACAAAAACTGGTTTTTAGAGCAGACTCATTTCTACTTAATTATAGTTGACGTACTTGTTTTACCGCGCAGAAACCGGCATTTCCATCAAAATATAAACGTACCAGTATTTCCCTTTTTTGAACTGTTTTTGTTCTTTTATGATGGCCCCTGTTAACTGCGTTCCATTGTTTTGCTCTTCGGCCGCCTGGGCGCCGCCAACGGCTTTCGTCCGGGCCGAATCCTTCTGTTTTAAAGTTTCCATCTTGGCCGCTAATTCTTTCTGGGCGCGCATCATTGCTTTATCACGGGCAATATTGGGTCTTAAAGAGCGCCCTCTGGCGGCGGCGTACAAAGCCCCTTCTTTTTGTGGTATGTGAACATACCAGGCCGGGGCAGGAACACCCTGTTCTACAACTTGTTTGAGAAGCGTTGAGTCCGTTTGGCTGGAATCAACCGCAGTGGAATCTGTCGCAGAGCGCGGCGGCTCTCTTTGTTTACCGCAAGAAATCAGCAATACCGTTAGGATACCTACTATCCAAAATAATTTCTTCATCAATATTCCTCGCAATGGTTTGCGAAACTAAGTTAATCGGCACGGGAAATATATGACTGCTGTCACTGCCCCTGAATTAAAGCATCGCGTTCCTTATTCCATTGTACCCAATCGTTTTGGGCGTCTTTCCCCGTGTCGAATTTTGAATGTTTAAAAGCGATATCGTTCATTTTTTTAAAAGCCTTTAAATCATTGGCAACCATATCGTTAAACTGCTGCTGGTCACGGCGCAAGAATTCTTCGTAATCATTCTGGTCTTTTGTCTTAAAATCCTTAAAGGCTTTTTCCTGCTGTTTTTTGTATTCCTCAAAATTATTAACGACAACTAACTCCTCACCCGCACCGACCTGAAACGTGGAATCGGATAAGGTTTTTCCGTCTTTTTTTAGCGGCGTAACCGCGATTGTACCCTTGTAGCAGCGATAATCAGTATGTGTGGAATCGGTTTCCAGCCGATAAACCGTACCACGGATTGCGCACACTGATGAAGGCGTTCTTACGCGCAACTTGCTTGTCCCTTTCGGCAGAAAAAGGCTTAACCAGGCCATACCGCGGGACATCTTCACTTCTTCCGTGCCGGCTTTATCTTTAGTGATCTCCACGATGGAATTCGCTCCGATGCGCATCACTTTTTTAGTTTGGAAGGTTATCTCACAGCGCGATTGTTTGGAAGTTTTAATTTTATCTTTGTCATAAACAGGCATATAGTAACGCGCACCCTTCCATTGATTCGAACCGGGATTTTGTACAAAATTATTCCCAATGGGGAATGTGATCTTACCAATGCTTTGATTTTGATCTTGTGCCGCTGCCAGCAAAACAAGCAGCAACAGCCAGCTTATTACTTTTATCATTTGGAAGACCTCCTAAATACGTCTGTTTTCTTACAAATTATGCACCTGCTCTCCCGTAGCAAATGTTTTTTACAGCGCCAAAACCTTGGGAGCGACATCTTTATAATTAGGCATCACCATACCGGCGTCCGCATTGATATAGGTAGGATCGCAAATCAGATATTTTTTCCCCTTAAAAGTAACAGCCGCGCCGGGCAGGTCTTCGTGAAAGCGTACCGCCGTGGAAATATGACCGGGATAATCCAGCGCAACCACTTCCAAACCAAGCAGATTTTTTACCAGATAGGAGAACAAAATGGAGCGGTCCTCACAATCGGAAGCAGGATAATACATGGTTTCTTCCGGCATCAAGTACTTTTCCTTGCCGAATTGCTGATCGTCTGTTTTGTAATTAAATGATTTCTGAACCAGACGCAGTAAAAAATTCACAGCTTCTACTTCGTTTTTGCCCTCCACATACGGTTTAAGCGAATTAAGCAAGGAATTATAGGCCTGCGGCGAAATCGGAGCTCCGAAATATACAGAGAGATCGGTTTGCGGATAGTTCTTGAAAAAAGTGATTACATCCGTATCGAATTTAACTGCGATGCGGTAAGGTTTACCGTGGAAATTGAACTTCAAAATCTTTTGCCCGGTTTTGTCCTTCAGAATCGGTATGTGGCGGATACTCAGCGCTAAACGGGCCTCAGCATTTTGGTAATTGCCCTGATAGGTGTATATTTTTCCGCTGGTTTTTATGGAATTGCCGCTAAAATTGATAAAATAGTAGCGCTTATCGGCCATGGTTATAAAGGGTGTTCCGTAAATGGTCTGGCTGGCCGGCGCCAAAAGGAAGAGAGTATCCGTTTTATAGGCAATCTTAACATCATAGCCGTTTTTAACCATCAGGAACCAGGTCAACAATTTTGCCTGATTGACATCGCTGCCGGCCACCTTAGTGGCAAAAGCGTGCAGTAACACAGCATATCCCCAGTCATTTAAGGCCATCTTTTTGCGATAAGCCTGAACTTGCTTAACCACATTTTTAAAGGATGATTTGGCGATCGTTTCCCAGGCGGCGCTTATTTTTTTATTAGTAAAAGGCGGCTGTAAAGACAAGTCGAAATCCTTTTTGTACTCGACAGGAAGTTCTAAGCCCATATATTGAAAACGAATCACCGGTTTGCCGGGATGTACCGCGGGCAGGGGCTTAGGCTTGGGAGCAGGCAGCGGTTTGGGCGGCGGCGCCTTAACGATCTTTTTAAGCGGCGTTTTAGGCGGTATTTTCGGTTTGTCTTTTGTTTCAGCCACCGGCATCTTTACCGGTTTGGGCTTAACGTCGGCTTTTAAACCCTGAAAAGCGCGGAACGCTTCCCAGTCTTTTTTAAGAAAATCGCTGAAGGCTTTATCCTCTTTATCAAGATAATTCTTGAATTGCTGCCGATCCTTCTGCAGCCATTTTTGATAATCATCCTGGGCCCGTAGCAATGATGTAGAGGCAAATATTAGAATTAACCACAATAATACAGAATGACGAACACGCATGGCATCTCCTTTAAAAATCAAATACACGCCCTATTTAAGATTAAATGTTCAGAATGTAAGTGATATGCAACAAGATTTTCGTCTTGCAGCCCGCACGGCTTAAGCGACCTAAAAACAGAAAGGCACAGAAAATCTTTGCTAATTCTATGCCTTTCAGGATAGAGCGGTCAGGCCAATATCAGATTAACAGTATTTCTGTAAGAATTAACTGTTTCAACAATGCCCTGCTTTTAATGAATTACGTCAGCGCTGTGGCTTTCGTCGTACATACGGTTAAACGGCACAATTTGCATATTGGCGTCTATATCGAAAACATGCCATACATTGCCATAGCGCCTTTGCGGAACATTAAAACTGGCCTGCAGGCGGTTATTGGCGTAGACATCTACATGCGCATGGCTGAATGATAGCTCCTGCCCGTTGGAGCGGTTGCGTCCGCTGAAATTATGCACAGCATAGTGATAAACGCCGCGAGCCGGTTTATAAATGGTGATGGTCTCGGGGCCGTAGGAATCTTGATCATCCACATCCAAAAAGTTTTTACCGGCAATCATCTGTTTGTTGCGCCACCAGATGTGAAATTGTCCGCCGTCGGGATTCGGTCCGGCTAAGTGGGCGTCTAAATCGCGCGGATAAGCGCCCCACGTTAACACAATTCGAAATTCTTTCACTTCCGGCGTTAAGGCAAAATTCATGGCTACCGGCAACTCCGTCAAATCCATCTGGAATTCGTGTTTGGAGGAGAGGTAATCTTTCTTGCTAAAGAGGACGTCGTACAGGCCGTAATCGAATTTACTCATGTAAATTCCCTCTTCATTGCTCTTACCCATGGCTACGGTTTCACCGGTGCGTTTATTACGCACCACAACGTTTACGCCGGGCAGGAGCTTCCCGGTAACAGCGTCGACAATTTGCACGCGGTACAGGCGCTGTTGTATGTACATCTCTACAAAACCAAAAAACTGGCCATCCACGATAGCTCCGCCGCGAAAGACCAGACCCGGGCTTTTCGGCGGCACGCTCACTTTGTAGGTTTGATGATTAACATTGTCCTCAACAAAAACCACCGCTTTGGATTCCGACAGCATCATAAAATCTTCTTTAGTGGCAAAATCTTCGTCCATTACCTGATTTACCACCCAGATATTGAACAGCTTCCCTTTGCTGTCATTGATGACGAATTCCTGCGAATTACCTGTCATTGTCCGGTTCACCTGCACATTACCATCCGATGAGGGTTTCGACAAATTCCCGCGTATGGCTTCCACTTTTCCGTTGTGATAATACTGCAAGATTGCCTCGGCTTCTCCGGTCATAGCCATTTCGTCCCATTTTACCGTTACCTTGAAATCATAAGCCAGAACCGGTAAGATGAGTACTAAAAGCCAAAGTATCGCTTTTGTCATTGAAATTCCTTTCTCAAAGTTCGATTACTTAAACATCAACGAAACATAGGCGACCAAACATCCTTTTTAGGGATGCGCACCAGAACATAGTACAGCTTGTTTTCTAAATCCGGAAAACGCTCCATAATAGAAATATTCTTTAAATGATATTTCAGATTAATAAATTTTATCTGCTCTGATGATTCCTGATGAGATTTTCCCACTGTTCTCTTAGCTAAAACACCAAGATTATGTACTTCTACGGCGAGGGCGTTAAGAATAGTAAAAATGCCCTGCTCTTCTGCTGTTTTCCAACCGTCATTTTCACGACCGAGGGCGGTATACATACCCACGCCGTAATAATTGTCATTATCCTGCCAGAAGGTGCGTTCAATCCAGGAGGGACGTGGAATATCCTGAGGTTTTATACGTTTTTTGGATATCTCCGGCGCGGCATCTGTATAGAAAGCGGCAATGTAATCATTTAAAAAAATATTTACCTGAAAGATATCCACCTGTTTTAGGCGTCCTTGTATTTGGGCCAGGGCATCAGGCGAAAAGTAGTAATAGTAATCAGAATTTTTCAGCATCTCGCTGGCATCTTCGGTATTAAAGATTTCCAGCGTCCCCCAAACGATACAATCCTGAAAAGCGCAATACATATTTTCAGCGTCTTTTTCCGGCGTTGAGCCGCCGTAGGAATAACCGACAATTAGACCGGGATAATTGCTTTGATGAATAAACCAGTCTGCATACAAATTACCTGCCCGCAACGACGTGTAGGAAAGAGTTAAAAGAAAAATTAAAGATATAAGTTTAGAACGCTCCATTTTTCCGGTCGTATCATAGTTAAATTAAACAAAGTCCTATAAAATAATTATCATCCCAAAAGATGATATACAGAGCCCCCAAATCAACTGTAGTTAAATACAAAAATCCTTATATCCAAGCTTTCAAGCCAAGCTATCCGTAAATCGGACATAGAAAAAGAGCCGAACGGTCAAAACAAATTGTAAACAGAAAAAAACAGGGATGACCTGCCGGCCATCCCCAAAATAAAAATCAACAAAAAATTATTGCGTTTTTTCGTAATTTTCCATCTCTTTTTTCAGTTCATCATATGCCTGAGAAGCGCGGAAACGTTCGTACAATTTAGGCTTTTTGTTTTTCATTTCGTCCAGAATCGACATATTAACCTTATTCGGCTCAATAGCGACAACGGCCGCGGCAGTAATTTTACCGGTTTCCCTATCTTTCATATACTTCACCTTTTTGGTGATGGCGCCGCGAAGCATGGTGCTGGACAGCGTTTTGGTCACATCGGTAAAAGCCTCGTTAATTTCAGAATCGTCAGCGCTGCCGATTTCTTCCTGAAAAGATTTTTTCAGCTTCTGGACTTTAGTGTTAAAAATTTCCGCCAACTGTCCCTGAGCGTCGGTTACAGCCTTTTTCTTTGCTAAATCCATTCTTTTGGAAATTCCCTGTCCAACCGCAGCTACACCGCCGGCATCGATGATACCATTGGCCATATCGGTTAAATCCTGAAACGGATCATCGATAGTTTCCATAGAGCTTTCGGCTTTAGTGGCTTTTTTACTACCTCCGCCACAGGCCATGAACAAACCTAATGAAAGAATTAAAGCAAACATAATGAAAAGTTGCCTCTTCATAACAATTCTCCTTATTTTGGTTGGTGGATGAATAAGACACTCACAGTATCTTAATTTATTTTCAATTACTCATTGATATAGATCAAAATATTACCACATTTACTATAGGGTGGTTAAGTACTGAGTAAACAAGCGAAAAAACTTTTTATTAAGCGCTTTTTTGGCATTGCGCATTATTCTGGAGCGGGCTTCTCCCTTGGAAATCGCCGCTGCGCGCTGAGCGATATTGAATGTTTTAAGGGAAAAATGATTTACATTGTCCAGCACATCCACCGTCAGCTTCCAGTTAAAGGCCACAATATTTTTGCGCTGCAGATTGCTCTTTTGCAAATCGAAGGAGTACTTTATAGTAAAATCGGCGGCGCCTTGCACGGTTTTAAAGCCTACTTTGCCAATTACTTCATGTAAGTAATCAAGGATTTCCTGAGGCGGATTTCCCACCGGCTGAAAATTAACTGTAATCTTATCCAACAAGTCGTTGCGTTCCTTGACGAGCGTGCTGCGTTCCAATTCCGCCGGTACATGACCGCCCTTGGTTAGTATTTGGAATTTTTCATTTAGCAGGGCGTTCATATCGCTCAGGGCAACTGCCTTGTTAATATACGCGAACTTGTGCAGTTTGTTTTTTTCCTGTTTAAAATGCTGATAATACTCGGAAATTTTGTCCTGATTTTGCAAAATATCCTTACGGTACAAACCAGCCGTTTCGCGGCGGTCCAGGTAGGCTAACACATAATAAACGCCATCAGTAGGTGAAAAATAAGATTTGTCGATTTTAACGTTTTTCAGTTGCATTTTAGTAGATACGCGCGAACGTTGCATAGTTTGCGTGGAACCGCTGATATCGCCCGATTTTTCATCTTCCAGATAATTTTCGATTAACGTGCGGTCGACTTTTATTTTAGATTTAAACACGCGGGCAATATTGCCGACGGCATCGTCTTCCGCCGCTTGCCGCGTATCGCCGCTGCCCACGCCGACAATGTACTCGTCTTCGGGATAGAGTTCGTGGGGATTATTCACCCAAGAGGGCATTTGATCTTTAGCGGCATGGGCTGATTTTTGCGCATAGGTACAATTGAGCAGCATTAAACTAATTGATAAAAAAATAAAAAAAAGATAATTTCTTCTGTGCATTTTTACCACCGTTGTGTTAGTTGACATCGCTATCGACTATTTATCAATTCAAGGACACAAAATCAAGTATGTTCACATTATTTTTCATTTCATAGTTATCCACACGCTTGGATTGGATGAGCAGATTATCGCGCGTCAGAAATTGAACTTCGACTGTGTGCTTCCCTTTTGGAATGAAAAATTCGCCAATGTAACAATTTTGCGGCATGGTTCTCCAGCAGCGTAAATCCGGTTTTTCGGTGGCGTCCACGCCGGCATCCACAGCGGCGTTAATCAGAATATTCCCAAGCAAATTATTGCCGGAACGCTTGCGCAGCTCATCTTTTGCTTTAGCCGCGGCCAGCCCTTTTGTGACGGTACGGATCAGCGTTTTGATGTAAATAAAATTCTTACGCTGCTCAAAAGTATGCTGGGCAACCTTACCCATATCTTCTAAGAGTTCCAGAGAGCCTTTGTAGTTTCCGTCAACAAATACTTTAATATAAGCGATTTTCGATCCCTGACGCCGAATAACCGGAAAGGAAAATTTAAAATGGTATCCGGCTTTCATTCCGGGGAAGGGATAATTAGGCAGAGCAATCGATTTTGATAAATCGCTAATGCCCAGATAGCCGTCGTAGGAAGTTATCAGCATGCCCACAGGCTCTTTAACCGGCGCTGGACCGGTAAAAGCCAGAACATTAAGGGTCGTTTCATTAATATCCGGCATACGTTTACGTATGGGGCCGGGCAAGCTAAAATAGTACACCTTGGGCTGTGTGGCAAAAGCCTCTTTTATTTTTTGTCTGGATATACGGCTCTCATCTTCTTCGCCGTCCATGCGAAAAATGAGATAGCTTAAGTAATGCGCCAGGGCATCGCTGTAAAATTTTACATCGGTGTCTTTTACTTTAACCTTTGATTTTCCGGATTTATTAAAGGAATTTATCATTTTTCCGTACTTTTCTTCCAACTCCTGAAGCTTTGTATTTACACGACGAACCTCCACTAAGGCATCCTCGGATTTATTCAGATCCAAATAATCCATAGCCTTAAATACGTTTACATAAACGTTTTCGTATATCTCGCCGTAATAATCGATCACATTGTCATTGACAAGCCATGAAGAAGCCATTTGCGACACGCTTTTGGTGAACAGTTCTTCCATGGCGCGATCGGCTTTTTCTAGATTTTCAATACTTTGCTGATAATTACCGACATAGTAGTGCACAGCTCCTTTATCAAGATAATAAAGAACACGTTCTTTGACCGTGTATTTATTCTCTTTACGCCCCAGATCGATTTTCTTTAAAGCCGTCTGATAATTGCCTAATTGCAGGTCGTTGACAATGGTATTAAAAAAATTTACATACGATAATGAGCTGGCGCATTGAATGATAAATGCCAGCAAAGGCAACAATAAAATGTAACGAAGTTTAAACATGGCGGGCACTCCTCCATAAAGTTTCTGATACTGTAACAATACACATCCTAAGCGCCGGAAGCGAGAGTCTTAACACAACACCCTCCTTTTAAAAGACTTTGCAGGTGTGTTTTGATACTTGTGGATAAATATCCTTACCAATTACCAGACGAAAAATTTGGAACTACATCGATTGATTTTACTCCAATAAGTAAAAATGCTCAAACTTCTGTTTACTGAAACTGTTAGAAACAGTCACATAATATATCTTAACAAATTGATTGCCCGCATCAAAAATAAAAAAACGTTTTAACGTTTTTCAAATACGTGTCTATATTAAACTATTGATTTGCAATCTGGCTTATTCTAAGTTCCTTCGCTTTCTCTTACTTTTACTCATTGATAACGTTTTACCCAAAATATACCGATCAGTAAATGGTTTACCCTGAAGGGGCGCCTGTGGCGCAAATAA
>CAZIBE010000128.1:0-9959 GCA_964536685.1 uncultured Calditrichaceae bacterium
TGACCAACGCCCAGCACATGCTGTGGATGCTGGATGAATACGAAGTAATTACCGGTAAAAAAGCGCCCGGCCTGATCACCGGCAAACCGGTCGGTATGGGCGGCTCTCTGGGACGAACGGAAGCCACCGGCTTTGGCGTGATTTACACGGTACGCGAAGCGCTGAAACATCTGAAAATCAACCCGCAGGATACGGTGGCCAGCGTGCAGGGTTTCGGCAATGTGGCGCAATACGCCATACGGCTGTACAACGAATTAGGCGGCAAAGTTATTGCAGTAGCCTGCTGGGATCAAAATGACCAAACGTCATACACTTACCGCAAAACAGACGGCGTGGACCTGGACGCCCTGTTGAACATCACCGACCGTTTCGGCGGCATCGACAAGAAAAAAGCCCGGGATTTAGGCTACGAAGTGCTGCCCGGCGACGCTTGGTTGGAACAAGACGTAGACATCCTCGTTCCGGCGGCCATCGAAAATCAAATTACCGGCGAAACCGTCAGCAAAATCAGCAGCCGCGTTAAAATCATCGCCGAGGGCGCCAACGGGCCCACTACGCCGGAAGCGGATAAAGTGCTTCAGGAAAAAGGCGTTTTTGTGATTCCCGATTTTTTAGCCAACGCCGGCGGCGTTACTTGCAGTTATTTTGAACAGGTACAAAGCAATATGAATTATTTCTGGACAAGAGAGGAAGTGCTGGAAAAATTGGACCAAAAGATGACCTCGGCTTTTTGGAATGTTGCCCGTTTAGCTGAAAACCGCAATTTGTACATGCGCGACGCCGCTTACGTAATCGCCATCGAACGAGTGGCACAAGCCAGTAAGGACCGCGGCTGGGTGTAACGACTATACGCTACATTTTTCAGGATGCAATGATAAAGTAACCCTCCCTCATCCCCTCCGTTAGAGGGGAGTTAGGGGAGGGTTTTTATTACCTGGCGCTTAATCTCTCTTTACAAAAACAATATTCCTCCGCCTGTTGGAACTTAAATAAATTAGTTGCCCCAATGCCCCGTTTATCCTAATTTTCCACGGAAGGCTTTAGTTTAACCCTTAGGAAAACAAAAATGGACAAATTGACCAAATCTCTGGATACGCTGGTCGGCACGCTCGAAGAGCAGGTTAAAGAACTCAATTGTATGTATCGTATTGAGGAATTATTATATCAGCCGGAAACCCCGCTGGAAGAAACCCTGGAGCGGCTGGTACAGATCATTCCTTCCGGCTTTCAATATAATGAAGACTGTCAAGCTGAATTAGCTTACCGCGAAATGACCTTCCGTAGCAAAAAATACGAGGAAACGGAATGGTCGCTCAGTTCCGACATCGTAGTGCGGGAAAACGTCATCGGCTGGATCAAAGTTTGTTATCTGCACGAGCATCCGGAACTGGACATCGGGCCTTTTTTGGCCGAAGAACACGAACTGCTTAAAAATGTTGCCTACCGTGTCGGGCAGCACCTGATGTACATAAAGTTGAAAATGGTATTTAATCAGTGGGAAAACACCAAATCAGACATCACAAAAAAACGCGCCGGTGAATGGCAGGTGGTTTTGGAACTGCTGCGGCGCACCGATCCCGATCTGTTTATCCGCATCTCGCGCAAGATGCTCAACTATCTGATGTGGAACGGCGTGGATGAGGCCGAACAACTTTTGCAGCAATTTAATCCCTATGCCCGCTATCAGGAAGAGGAAGTCATGGGCGAATCCAATATTCCGTTGGGTAAAGCGGCCTTTGGCGATATTTACACGCTGAGCCAGAATATTTTTGAATTGGCCCGGCAGCATTTGGACAACGCCTTGATACTGGGCCTCATTCAAAAATGGATGCAGGAGGATAAAACCAGTTTTTTGGTGCGCGCCACCGCCAATATCGATACTTCATTAGATGATATTTACGAAGCCCTGCGCCGCTATTACCAAATCAATCCGGCCGGCATGGAGCTTTCCGATTCCACGCGCATCGGCGTGCGCGCTTCTTTAGTGCGCCGTATTTTTAGCGATCAATTGGAATTTATCAACATCGCCAAAAATTTTGTGCGCGTTAGTGATTTTTACGATTTAATGAAACGCATGATCTTTCCCACCGGCAGCCACGGCAAACTGGGCGGCAAGAGCGCCGGCGCCTTTTTGGCTTCGCGCATTGTACGCGCCTCAGAGCACTATCAGGATATTCTGCGCAATATTAAAACGCCGCGCACCTGGCACATCACTTCCGACGGCATGATCATCTTTATGCACTATAATAATATGGAAGAAATCTTAGAACAGAAATACAAGCCCCTGGAAGAAGTTCGCCGAGAATATCCCCACGTGGTGCAGCTCTTTAAAAATTCCCATTTCCCGCCGGAAATCGCCAAAAGCCTCTCGGTGGTATTGGATGATTTTGGCGACCGTCCGATCATCGTGCGCAGTTCCAGTTTATTGGAAGACCGTTTAGGGTCGGCATTTTCCGGAAAATACAAAAGCCTCTTTTTGGCTAATCAGGGTTCTAAAAACCAACGTCTGGAAGATTTAATGGACGCCATCGCCGAGGTTTATGCTTCCACTATCGGCCCCGATCCCATTGAATACCGCGCCGAGCGTAATTTACTGGATTTTCATGAAGAAATGGGCATCATGATTCAGGAAGTGGTTGGACAGCGTGTGGGGCGCTATTTCCTCCCGGCCGTTGCCGGCGTAGCTTTCAGTAACAATGAATTCCGCTGGTCGCCGCGCATCAAGCGCGAAGACGGCCTGTTGCGCATGGTGCCCGGCCTGGGAACGCGCGCCGTTGATCGCCTGGGCGACGACTATCCCGTGCTGATCGCTCCCGGGCAACCCGGATTGCGCGCCAATGTGGATCCAGAGGAAATCATTCGATACTCGCCGCACAAGATGGACGTGCTTAATCTGGAAAGCAATCGCTTCGAAACCATTGAAATTCAGCAGTTCTTGCAGGAATACGGCCATCAATATCCGATGATCGAAAAGCTGGTTTCCGTAATCGAACACCGGCATTTGCGCAATCCGGGATTCAACACCGATTTCAGCAAAGAGGACGCGGTTTTTACCTTCGAAGGGCTGCTCGCGCAGACGCCCTTCATTAAACAGATGCACACTTTGCTCCAGGAGTTGCAAAACAAACTAAAAACTCCGGTGGATATCGAGTTTGCCCACAACGGCAAACATTTATTTTTATTGCAATGCCGCCCGCAAAGTTTTTCCAGCCTGGACGCCGCCGCTCCAATACCAGTTAACATCAATGAAAAAGACCTCGTCTTTTCCGCCCACCGTTACGTCTCCAACGGCTGCGTGTCTGATATTCAGTACATCGTCTATGTAGTTCCGGAAAAATACAACGAAATCAGCGACCTGCCCACATTAAAACGCATCGGCCGGGCGGTCAGCATGCTGAATAAAGCGCTGCCCAAACGCAAATTCATTTTAATGGGACCGGGACGCTGGGGCAGCCGCGGCGATATCAAATTGGGCGTGAGCGTAACTTATTCTGACATCAACAATACCGCCATGCTCATCGAAATCGCCCGCAAAAAAGGCAACTACGTTCCCGATCTGTCCTTTGGCACGCATTTCTTCCAGGATTTAGTCGAAGCCTCCATTCGCTATCTGCCCTTGTATCCGGACGAGCCGGAAAATCATTTTAACGAGGAATTTTTTAACCGTTCCGATAACCGTTTAGCCGAACTGGCCGCCAAATTTGCCGACCTGTCGGAAGCCGTGCGCGTGATCGATGTGCCGCAGGCCAGCGGCGGAAGGTATATGGATATTCTGATGAACGGCGAAGAAAACCGCGCCGTAGCCGTGCTGCGCGACAAACAAGACGACGACTGCTATGAAGAGCAATAAACGAATTTCACTCTTCAGCGCGGCCTTTTTCAGTTTTGTTTTGGCTTTGTTCAGCCTGCCGCTTTTGTTTTTTTTTGATGAATGGCCGGCGCTGCTATCTGCCGCTTTTACGCTGATTGGACTTGTTCTCCTTGTAAAGCGCCAGCGACATTTAAGCGCCGACTTACAGCACTTAACCGCCAACCTGCAGGGCATTCCGGAAAACAAATGGCCGGAAACGCTGCCCCCTGCCCGTAGCAAAGACATCCGCCCGACCTTTGAGGCCTTCAGGCAGATGTCGGACTATCTGCACTCCGTTCTTGAGTCGGGCCAGGAAAAGCTGATACGCACCGAACAGGCTTTAGACGAAGAGATCAAAATCCACCGTAACGTGCGCGAAGCGCTGCAAAAATCGGAATTACTGTTCCGCCAATTGTGGGAAATCTCGGCCGACGGCATGCGTTTGATCGACGCTCAGGGCACCATTTTGCAGGTAAATCAGGCCTTCTGCGATATGGTGCAAAAGAGCGAGGATGAATTACTGGGCCGGCCGTTCAGCATTGTGTATGAACAATCCTTTCAGCAGGAAATGCTGCAGGCCTATCTGCGCCACTATCGCAACAACGAGATTTTACCGCATCAGGAACTGGCGCGTCAGTTGTGGAACGGACGACGCATCTGGTTTGCCTTTTCCAACTCCTATCTGGAACTGCCCGGTTCCGGCAGATTACTGCTCAGTGTCATCAAAGATATTACTATCCGCAAACAGGCCGAAATTGAACTGCAAAAAAGCGAAAAGCGTTTCCGCATGTTGTTCAACCACGCCAACGACGCCGTCTTTGTGAACCATATCAGCGACAACCAAAAGTTTGACCGTTTCATCGAGGTAAACGACGTGGCTTGCGAGCGCCTGCTGTATTCCCGCCAGGAGTTTGCTTCGCTTAATCCCTATTCGATCATTCCGCAGGAATATTACGGCACGCTAAACGAAATCATCAGCCGCCTGTTCCGCGACGAGCAGGCCATTTTTGAAATCGAACATTTACGAAAAGACAACCGGCGCATTCCCGTGGAAATTAGCGCCATCTTATTCGACTACAAGAATCGTCCCACAGTGCTTTCCATCGCCCGCGACATCACCCAGCGCAAACAAGACGAAGTACACCTACGCAGCGCACGCGATCGGCTGCGCCAGCTGGCTTCCCGGTTACAAAAAATCCGTGAAGAAGAACGCTCGATGATCGCCCGCGAAATGCACGACGAATTAGGCCAAATGCTCACCGTGCTCAAAATCCAGATTTCCCTGATGACCTCGCAGCTAAAATCCGTTGAGCCGGAGTTGAAAGAGCAAATCGCTTACATTTCCAACTTGATTGACCAGACGGTGGAATCCGTTCAACAGATCACTTCCAAGCTGCGTCCCGGTATTTTGGATGAATTGGGTTTGGTGGCGGCCATCGAGTGGCAGGCCGGCGACTTCAGCAAACATACGGGCATTTCCTGCAAGTGTTCTTTGCTGAGTGAAGAACTGCCGTTAAATAAAGAAAAAAGTACGGCGCTCTTTCGCATTCTGCAGGAAGCGCTTACCAATGTGGCGCGTCACGCCCAGGCCACCCGCGTTTCCATCTTCCTGCGCAGATTAAATTCCAACCTAGTGCTGGAAATCACCGATAACGGCCGCGGCATCACCAAAGAGCAATTACACGACTCCCGTTCGCTGGGCATTTTGGGAATGCGCGAACGGGCGCTGGTAATGGGCGGGACGCTGTCCATCCACGGCGTTCCCGGTGAAGGCAGCAATGTAAAGGTAGAGCTGCCCATCGAGGATGAACTGGGAGATTAAGGAAAAGGCAGGATTTTAATGGACCTGCCCCAAGATGGAAAAATTTCTGAATTTCGTTTAAAACCGCTTTTGGCGGAAATGGCAATAGGGTAGCGACCCTTTGTGTTTGTAGTAATCCTGGTGATATTTTTCCGCTTCCCAGAACGTTCCGGCCTTGCGCAGCAGCGTAGTCACTTTCAGCCCTTTTTTCTTCAGGATGTCTATCAACTTTTGCGCCGTCTTTTTCTGGGCTTCCGTTTCGTAAAAAACGGCCGACTGATACTGCCGGCCCACATCCGGCCCCTGACGGTTCACTTGCGTGGGATCGTGAATTTCGAAAAAGAGTTTAGCCAACTCCTCGTACGATGTTTTTTGCGGATCAAAAGTCACTTCTACGGCTTCCAGATATCCCGTGTTGCCGTCGCTGACTTCTTCGTAGGTGGGATTGTCTTTGCTGCCGCCGGTGTAGCCCACGCGCGTGGAAATAACGCCTTTGGCCTGCTGCATGTAATATTCCACGCCCCAAAAGCAGCCGCCGGCAAACACCGCCGTTTGGGTAGTGGGCACAACCGCCGGCTGAAAATCCAGCGAAATGGAATTGACGCAGTGGCGTATATTTTTTGACGTAAAATGTTCTCCCTCAAACACATGGCCTAAATGCGCGCCGCAGTTGGCGCAAAGAATTTCCGTACGGCGACCGTCGGCGTCGGGCACGCGGCGAACGGCTCCGGGTATTTCATCGTCAAAACTGGGCCAGCCGCATTGCGCGTTGAATTTATCATCCGAGCGATATAACGGCGCGCCGCAACGCTTGCACACATACGTGCCTTGCTGCTCAAAATCTTCGTATTTACCGCTAAAAGGCGCCTCTGTGCCTTTGTAGATAATGACGCGTTCTTCTTCCGGAGTAAGTTTTTTATATTTCATGGGACGATCCTGTGCATGGATTAATTGAGTAAAAAAAATTAGAACCAAAAATGATGTTAGATATTTAAAGCGCATCTATTATTCCTGTGATTAATTCATTATTTTAAGCGAACGAAAAAAATTGACGTATTGTTCCCGCACCTATAAATTAACAGCGTTCAATACGAGTAAGACTATCTACGCCGGTGCATTAAAGTAATATGTGGGTGGTAATCAGAAAAAAGAAAACAGGGAAGAGAAAAGGGGATCAGAAAAGAGTTAAGCGTATAAGCGTTATGAGTGTTGCCGTTTGGAACGTTTAAAAAATAATTGTGAACGAGCTAATAGCTGAGAGCTAACAGCGTTCGATAACTTACTCTATTTCCCAATTCCGGGTTCTTTGGAAATTAAAAACAAATTGGACATAGCAGATAAAAATTTATGAATCTATTACACGAACTTAAATGGCTGCGCCGCACTTTGCTTTTTCTGGCAGTAGCGCTTCTGATTTACCTGCTCATCCCTTTGCCGAACCCTTTATTTCCCGATGATTACAGCACAACCATACTGGACCGCCAGGGCAGCATCCTGCGTGTTTTTTTGAACAGCCGCCAGCAATGGCAGTTACCGCCGCGACCGCAAAAACCGCTGCCGCAAAAATTGAAACGCGCCGTGCTGGAGTTTGAAGACCGCTATTTTTACCAACATCCCGGCATAAATCCACTGTCAATATACCGAGCCCTGCGGCAAAATTTTTCCCATGATAAAATTATCAGCGGAGCCAGCACCCTAACCATGCAGGTCGCCCGTCTGATGCAGCCCAAAGCGCGTACTTACGCCAATAAAATCTTCGAAATACTACAAGCGTTAAAAATCGAAATCTTATATTCTAAAGAAGAAATTCTTCGCCTGTATCTCAATCATGCGCCTTACGGCGGCAATGTAGTGGGCTTCAGGGCGGCAGCACGGCGCTATTTTCGCAAACCGGCCGATCGCTTAACCTGGAGCGAGGCCGCCACTCTGGCCGTGCTGCCTAATGCGCCGGGACTGATTTCGCCGCAAAGTAATCCGCAGATGCTTAAACAAAAACGCAACCGCCTTTTGCGGCGTCTTTTTGTCTCAGGTTACATCGACCAACAAACGCTGGAGCTTTCCCTGCGCGAAGAAATTCCGCAACGTTCCTTTCCCATTAAGATGCACGCGGCGCATCTGGCGCGCCGCCTTAAAGCAGCTCATCCGCATCACCCCTTACTGCGAACAACCATTGATTTACACTTACAATCCTTGATCGAAGATATCGCCAAACGGCGGACGGAGTGGCTGCAAAGTTTGGGCATTCCGCATGTTTCCGTATTGGTTGTGGAAAACAGCAGCGGCCGTGTGCGCGCCTATCTGGGTTCGCCGGATTTTACGCGTTTTAAAGTGGACGGCGTCATGGCGCCGCGCTCTTCCGGCTCCATCCTAAAACCCTTTTTGTACGCGCTAAGCATGGACGAAGGTTTGTTGCTGCCGCAAACGCTGATCCGCGACGTGCCCAGTTTTTACGGCGCCTTCTCGCCGTCCAATGCGGACGAACGTTACCGCGGAATTGTAACGGCCCATCAGGCGCTGGTGCAGTCGCTGAATGTGCCGGCGGTGCGTCTGTTAAACAAATTCGGTTTGCAGGGCTTTTACGAATTTCTGAAAGCGGCCGGCGTGCGCACCTTGTTCCGCCCGGCCGACGCTTACGGCCTGCCGTTAATCATTGGCGGCGCCGAAGTTACGCTGTGGGATATGGCTAAACTGTATCGCGGGCTGGCCAACGGCGGAAACTTCGCGCCCATTCATGTGCTTACCGCCGAGAACAAGGCCGGGTCTCAAAACAGTGCGCCGCTCATCAGTCCCGGCGCGGCCTATTTGGTTTTGCAAATATTAAACGACGTCAAACGGCCGGGCAGCGCGTACTACTGGCGGGATTTCGAAAATCAATGGCCGCTGGCCTGGAAAACCGGCACCAGCTACGGCCAGCGCGACGCCTGGGCGGTGGGCGTAAATCCGCAGTGGACTATCGCCGTATGGGCCGGCAATTTCGACGGAGAGGGCAACGCCAATTTAGCCGGAGCGCGCTGCGCCGGGCCGCTGCTGTTTGATGTTTTCGAAGCGCTGCCCAAAGACGTCCAACTGCGCTGGTTCGCTAAGCCTGCCGGCGGTCTGCACACCGTGCGCATCTGTAAAGAAAGCGGTTTTGCCGCCGGGCCATGGTGTCCGCATACAGTTGAAGTAGAAGCGCCTTTGCAGGCCAAGCCTTTGCAACTCTGCCCTTACCACCGGCAGATTTTTGTGAGCCTTGATGAAAAAGAACAGGTGTGCTCTTTGTGCTGGAAAGCGGACGATCACAAGGCGGTCAGCCGATTGGTCTTTCAGCCGGAGGTCAGCCAGATATTGCGGCAGACGGGCAAACCGCAGGCTGCTTTACCGCCGCACCGCGCCTCCTGTCCTGCCATGGCCGAAGGCCATCCCCTGCGGATTATCTATCCCCATAACGAAACGCATATCTGGCTACCGCGCGATTTAGACGGAAAATTGCAGCGGCTCAATGCCCGAATCGCCCACCGCCAACCGGGACAAAACGTTTTTTGGTATTTGGACACACATTACCTGGGCAGTACAAACAACCGGCACAGCAAACCCCTTACGATAGACAAAGGCTGGCACCGTTTGCTGGTTATTGATCAAAATGGCAGCCGGGATGAAGTGAGGTTTTTTGTAAATTTAAGCGAGAGATGATACAGGATGCAAGATACAGGATGCAGGCGAATTATTAGCCTTTTGAATTTTATGCCCAAAAGATAAAAATTCCCTTTGCGCAAAATAAATCCATTTTTTATATTGGTTTTAGTATTTTTGTTATTTCTTTACCGCACGGACGCTGTATAAATTTTATGGATTTTTTATTTCGTTTATATTAAAAGCGTTTTTTTATGTTGAACCTTATCCTTTTAAATACGGCTTATTTCAATCGTTTCTCTTTATCCTTTATCAGGAATAATTCTTTGCCGTTTGTATCCTGTATCTTGCATCCTGCCCCCCCCCCCCCGCAAAATACTTAGTTTTTTATTTATTAAGTGTAAAATATGCTCTTTGTAAATTCGGCTTCGATTTTTGGGATAATTGGTTTGGGTAGCAAGGGATATTTTTTCTAGTATATCGAATTAGTTTTTTCTTAATATAATAAAGGTAAACGACTTGCTTAATAAAATAGAACTTATTATTAAAAGTAAAAACTTTTTGCTGTTTTTAAGATTGTTTTTGGGCGTTTTGTTTATAATTTCCGGGATAAGCAAGGTTATAAACCAGAGTGATTTCGGAAAGATAATCTATTCCTATAATATGGTGTCCAAAGAATGGGTGGTTTTGCTGTCT
>CAZIBE010000129.1:0-9780 GCA_964536685.1 uncultured Calditrichaceae bacterium
TTGCTGTGTTAGGCTAAAGCCTTAACACTTCTGTGACATTTACTGACCACTATCTCAAAGATAGCGGCAATTCAAAAACATTATTTAGGACGGATGTGAATTCAGATAAAAATAAAATTTGGTATACTCTGCGCGAAAATCGTAAATTGTATCTATTGAATATGTAATTTCAGGTTAACGCTGTTTTATATGTAGCGGGTCATGTTACCTTTGCGAAATATTTTACCAGCAGACAATTACCTTTTTTTACCTTTCACTTTAATCAATTTCACAAAGTGCAATTTTTAACACAAGAGATGTAATATGCAGAAAGTACAAGGGTATTTGGAAATTTCCAGCCGTCGCTTCGGTTTTCTTCGCCAAATCGAACAAAATTTCCGTCCGGGAGATGACGATATTTTCGTCCCGGCAAATATAATCGCTGAATTTAATTTAAAAGAGGGCGCGCACGTCATCGGTCAGGCGCAATTGGCCGAGAATACATCCAAAGGGAAGCCTCAGCTAAAAAAGATTGAGCAGATCAACGGCCTTCCCATTGCCAAGTACGGCAAACTAAAAACGTTTAAAGCCAATACCAGCATCAATCCCCATGAACCGTTTAATTTGGTTTTAAATGAACAGGACGCCATGGGGCATATTTTGAGTTTTGCTACGCCCATGGGTAAAGGTCAGCGGGGCTTAATCATTTCTCCTCCCAAAACAGGAAAAACAACTATCCTTAAACACATAGGACAAGCGATTCTTCAAAACCATCCGGATACGGGAGTTTTTATTTTATTAGTGGATGAACGCCCGGAAGAGGTCACTGATTTTCGCCGCGCTTTGCCGCAAGCAACGGTTCTCTACTCTTCCGCCGATGAAAGCGTACAAAATCATTTACGTATGACGCGTATGGCGATGAATGCCGCTATTCGTAAGGCGGAAGCGGGTGCAGATGTTGTGGTTTTAATCGATTCACTGACGCGAATGGCGCGGGCTTTTAACAGCGCCAGCAATAGTTACGGACGAACCATGACCGGCGGACTAAGTACAAACGCTCTGGAGCTTCCCCGCCAGTTTTTTGGCGCAGCCCGTAAAATAGAACACGGCGGTTCTCTATCCATCGTTGCCACTATTCTGGTAGACACCGGCAGCGCCATGGATCAAATTATCTTTCAGGAATTTAAAGGCACTGGAAACCTCGATTTGGTTTTATCACAGAAATGCGCCGAACAACGTATCTTTCCCGCCATACACCTGCAATCATCCGGCACCCGCCGTGAAGAGCAACTGCTTACTCAGGAAGAGCTGCAAAAGCATTTTAAATTGCGCCGCTATTTAGCCCAATTTAACGAGCCCGAAGATACCGCATATTTAACCGGACATTGGCAGGAATTATTATTGTAATCGAATGATATGATACCCTAATTTGGTCTAATAAATCAAAAAACCACTGTGAGCGCCAAATTACGGGGGTCTTTTGCCGTGTACCGCATGGGCAAAAACTATTTTTCAGGCAGCGATTTACAGCTACAATCAATAAAATGCTTGTAACTTCTGTTTTAAGTTATTATATTATACTCCGTAGGTAATATTTAACCTAATGGGTAATATATTAATGTTAGCTCTGATTAAACGAGAATATGACTACGCCATCCGGATTTGCGCCTATCTGGCCGGGCGGCCGGATAAACAACCTACGCCTATCTCCTACATCTCTAAAATACTGGCCATTACCAAACCCATAGCAACTAAAATCACCCATCAATTAAATAAAAAAGGAATTATTGGTTCCGTTCAGGGCCGCTTTGGCGGCATTTTTTTAATCAAAGACCCTAACCAGCTATCCATTTTGGATATTCTTAAGGCTATGGATTTTGATTCTACTCTTAATGAATGCATTCTGAATCCTGCGATATGCCCATTGGTAAACGTGTGTCATATCCATGTTTATTTTACAGAGCAGGAACGCCTGTTATTAGAAAATTTTGATCAAAAAAAGATCGCCGAATTGGCCATACATGACGGCGATCTTGCAACCGTCACCCAACAACCAACTCATTCATTTAACACCGTTTAACTAACGGGAAAGGAGGTCTTTATGGATGCTCTTGTACTGGCGCGCTGGCAATTTGCAGTTACCACAGTGTATCACTTCTTCTTCGTTCCGATCACACTGGGGCTATCTATTTTCGTCGCCATTCTGGAGACTGCTTACGTGCGCACGGACAATCCTGTTTACCTGCGTATGACGAAATTCTGGGGAAAATTATTCCTGATAAATTTTGCCATCGGCGTGGCTACCGGTATTGTACAAGAATTTCAATTCGGCATGAACTGGTCGCAATACTCGCGCTTTATGGGCGATATTTTCGGCGCGCCGCTGGCAATTGAAGCTCTGCTGGCCTTTTACATGGAATCCACCTTTTTAGGATTGTGGATTTTCGGCTGGGATAAGCTTTCCAAAAAAGCCCATGCCGCCATGATTTGGCTGGTAGCAATCGGTTCCAACTTGTCGGCCATCTGGATTTTATCGGCAAATTCTTTTATGCAGGAGCCGGTTGGTTACGCCCTGCGTAACGGCCGCGCCGAAATGGTGGACTTTTTTGCCTTGATCGGTAATCCCCATCTTTGGGTACAATTTCCGCATGTGTTCACCGGCGCTTTGACTTCTGCAGGTTTTCTGGTAGTAGGTATCAGCGCTTATCATCTGCTGAAAAAAAGCAAGGATCAGGAAGCCTATCAAAAGTCCATGAAATATGGCTTTGTTTTTGCCCTTGTCGGTGCGGTGCTTGTTTCCCTCATCGGGCATACCCAAATGCAGCATATGGTTCACACTCAACCCATGAAGGTAGCCGCTGCCGAGGCCTTGTGGAACAGCGAAAAACCGGCGAGTCTCTCATTGTTCACTATAGGAGATGAAGCCAACCGTAAAGATGTATTCGCTATCCGCGTACCGGCGCTACTCAGCATCTTATCCTACAATACGACGGATGCCGAAGTGAAAGGTATTAATGATATCCAGGCGGAATATGAACAAAAATACGGTCCCGGTGACTATGTACCTTCTGTTATTATGTCCTACTGGATGTTCCGGTTTATGGTCGGCGCTGGTATTCTTATGCTAATATTGGCCATCATGGGGATTCTTAAAGTTGCCAAGAATAACTTCGACTTTAAACCCACTTTTCTGAAAGTTCTGATTTGGTCCATGTTTCTCCCGCTTATTGGTCACTCCGCCGGTTGGATTTTTGCCGAAATGGGACGCCAGCCATGGGCGGTCTTCGGTTTATTTAAAACCGAAGCCGGCGTCTCCAACATGGTATCCGGCGGCGCGGTACTCTTTAGCCTTTTGGGCTATATTGTCGTATATCTTTTATTAATTATCGCCGAAGTATTTCTCTTTAAGAAATATGCCGTAGCGGGCACCGAAGCCTTAACCAATCAAGAATAGGAGGTAGAAATGGATCTTAACACACTTTGGTTCATATTAATTACCGTACTTTTTGTCGGTTTCTTCTTCCTGGAAGGTTTTGATTATGGCGTAGGTATCCTGCTGCCATTTATGGGCAAAGATGATCTTTCCAGGAGAGTTGTAATTAACGCCATCGGCACCAATTGGGATGGCAACGAAGTTTGGATGCTGACGGCCGGCGGGGCCATGTTCGCCTCGTTTCCCAATTGGTATGCTACGTTGTTTAGCGGATTCTATATTGCCTTATTCCTGATGCTGGTGGCTTTAATCGTACGCGCCACCGCATTCGAATACCGCTCCAAACACGATACGCCCAAATGGCGTAATACCTGGGACTGGCTGATTTTCTTCGGCAGCTTTATTCCAGCGCTACTTTGGGGCGTAGCTTTTGCTAACATCATTCGTGGTGTACCCATCGATGCAAACATGAATTATATCGGCGGTTTCTTCAATTTGCTCAATCCATACGCCCTGTTAGGCGGGTTGGCATCACTAAGCATCTTCACACTTCACGGCGCCATTTTTCTGAATTTAAAGACCACCAACGATTTGCGTGAAAAATCTCTGGGAATAGCTAAAAAACTTTGGGCGCCGACTGTGATTATACTTTTTGCCTTCGTAATCTATGGTTACTTTGCAACCGATATGTTCACCCGCCAGGGCATAAATCCGGGTGTAGTACCCATTCTGGCCGCGGTATCTATCATCTCGGTTTACTTTCTGCTTAAAGCCAACCGTAGCGGCTGGGCTTTTGTCATGACAGCCCTGACTATCGTTTTTTTCACCATTACTATTTTTATGGGATTGTTCCCCCGCGTGATGGTTTCCCGCATCGACGGCGTACTCGTACCGGCCAACAATTTAACCATTTACAATGCTTCGGCCTCGCCTTACACCTTAAAAGTGATGAGTATTGTCGCTGCTATTTTTGTACCGATTGTTTTGGTTTATCAGGGTTGGAGTTATTGGGTGTTCAAACAGCGGCTTAGCAAAGATAGTTCGATGGAATATTAATTAATGTAAATGTAATAGTTAAAGAAGCCGCGTTCCGTTTTTGGGCGCGGCTTTTTTGTTTGCACCAGTTAATTAAAGGAAAGCACTTTTAGAATTGACTGGGAATTTGGAATTCGGAATTAAAAGACAAGTCTCTTTAAATTTCTCCCGTATTGTAATAGAAAAAGCCTAAAGCCGTGGAGCGCCGGAATTACGAGCCATGTAATTCACTCTCCAAGCCTTATGAAAAAGCCATATTTTCTATTTTCTGTATCCGATGGCGAAAGGTCGTAATTTTATCCGTTCGGACGGACGTGGCGGCGAATTTTACCTTCCACCATATACATCACATCTTCGGCGATGTTAGTAGCGTGGTCGGCGATGCGCTCCAAATAGCGTGAGATGCCCAATTGCTGCATATAGCCATCCATATTAGAAATATCCTTTTTTATAGCCTCTTCCACAAAAGTGAACATTTTTTTGTGCAGCGCATCCACCTGCTCATCCGTGTCACAAACCGTTTCAGCCAGAGAGACGTCCATATTCACCAGGGCGTCTAAACTTTCCTTGACCATTTTTTGCGCTAAAGAAGCCATAATAAAAATGTCCTCGGCAATGGGCACGCTGGGTGTTTTAGCCAAATAAGCCGTACGCGCCGCCAAATTAGCCGTTAAATCGCCAATGCGTTCCAAATCGCTGTTTATCTTTATAGTCGAGATAATAAACCGTAAATCGGTGGCTACCGGTTGATACAGCGCTAAAATCTTCAAACCTTCTTCTTCAACTTCAATTTCCATAGCGTCAATTTCATCATCGGAATTCACCACTTGTCGTGCTAACTCCAAATCGCGGTTTTTTAGCGCATGCAAAGCCTTCTGAAGACTATCTTCCACTACTGCCGCTTCATTTAAAATCATCTTTTTTAATTTTTCCACTTCGCGCTGAAAATGTAACGTCATTGTAACATCCTATATTAATAAGACTATAATTAAAAATCAGTAAAAAGGAAATAGAAAAGAGACAGAGCATCTTCATAGCACAATTCTTTTCTAATTTCTATTTTCTGTTTTCTATTTGCTTGTTATCTTAATTCCAAAACCTGTTAACATCAACCAAATCGTCCGGTAATATAATTCTCCGTCTGTGTCTTTTTGGGCCGGGTGAACAATTCTTTTGTTACGCCGTATTCCACGATATGACCTTCGTAAAAGAAAGCCGTATAATCGGAAACGCGCGCCGCCTGCTGCATATTATGAGTAACAATGACGATGGTGTACTTACTACGCAACCGCTCGATTAAATCTTCGATTTTGGCTGTAGCCACCGGATCAATTGCCGAAGTGGGTTCGTCCATTAAAATTACTTCCGGCTCCACGGCTAAAGCGCGGGCAATACATAAGCGTTGCTGCTGACCGCCGGACAGGGCCGTACCCGGTTTGTTCAGCTTGTCTTTCACTTCGTCCCAGAGCGCAGCCTGCACCAAAGCTTTTTCAATATGCTGACTGAGCTCTCCCCGTCCCAGTTTGTAATGCAGTTTTAGGCCGTAGGCCACGTTATCGTAAACGCTCATGGGAAACGGCGTGGGCTTTTGAAAGATCATACCCACACGCTTGCGCAATTTTATTAAATCCTGATCCGGCGATAAAATATTAGCGCCGTCTAACAGCACTTCCCCTTGAACGCGCTGATCGCGGTACAGTTCAAAAATGCGGTTGTACACGCGTAAGTGCGTGGATTTCCCGCAGCCGGAAGGCCCGATAATGGCCGTCACCTTTCCCGGCACAATTTCCAGATTATTATCGAACAGCGCCTGGTGTTCGCCATAAAAAAAGTTTAGATTGCGGGTGATAATATGCCCTTTTTGGACTTCTGTATTCATGTATTCCCTAACCGATGGAGTTTTGTAGTTTATTATCTTCTCTCATTCTTTACTGGGAACTGGGCACTCGGAACTGACTTTTTTTTGAATTACCTGTTCCCAATTCCCTGTTCCTGATTTCTATTTACTCTTTCCTGTCTTCTATCCTGTTTTTCTCTCCTTTAAGGCAAAGCGCGTAATCAACGTTACGGCCAGCACGCCAAATGTGATAAGCAGCGACGCTCCCCAGGCCATTTGCTGCCAGTCTTCGTAGGGCGACATGGCATAGTTAAAAATAGTCACGGTAAGATTAGCCGTAGAATTAGCCAGATTAGTCGGCCAGTAGGGACTGTTCAGCGCCGTGAACAAGAGGGGCGCCGTCTCGCCGCTGACCCGGGCCACGGCCAGCAGCACGCCGGTAATCAAACCGGTTTTAGCGCCGCGGAAGACCACATTAAAGGTGGTTTTCCAGCGTGGGGTACCCAGAGCCAGCGCCGATTCCCGCAGAGCGCTGGGCACCATTTGCAACATATCTTCCGTTGTACGGGCTACTACCGGCAGCATCATAATGGCCAGAGCCACAGCGCCGGAATACCCTGAAAAATGACCCACCGGCACCACCAAAAGCGTATAGACAAACACGCCGATAATAATCGACGGGGTTCCCATGAGAATATTGGAAAAAAAGCGCACTGCCTGGGCAAATTTAGAACGCTGTCCGAATTCACTTAAAAAGATCCCGGCCAACAAACCAATCGGTACGCCCAACACCGTGGCCAACAGAGTAAGTAATACGGTTCCCAACATGGCGTTGGCCAGTCCCCCGCCGGACATGCCGGGCGGATTGGGCAGTTCGGTGAAAAAAGATGCATTAAAGGCCATAAAACCGCGCAGAAAAACGGTGTATAAAATCCAGCCCAAAATAAACAGTCCTAACAAGGCCGAGAATCCGGACAGCCCGGCAATAATGCGGTTATTAAGTTTTCTTACAAAAAGCGACCGTTCTTTCATTGCACACCCATGGATTTTTTAACCCGTTTCAGCCACAATTGGGCCAGCACCTGAATTAAAAAAGTAAGTACAAAAAGCAACAGACCCAGTTCGATTAATGCGCTCAAATACAAGGGTTCCGAAGCTTCGGCAAATTCATTAGCCAGGGTGGCGGTAATGCTGTTGGCCGGAGCAAACAGTGAGGCCGCGATGCGGTGGCTATTACCTATAACGAAAGTAACAGCCATGGTTTCGCCGATGGCCCGGCTGAGACCTAAAAAGGCTGCACCGATGATACCCTGAAAGCCGTAACGGATGGTCACCTGCCGCGTAACTTCCCATAAGGTAGAACCCATGCCGCGCGCCGATTCTTTAACTACGGGCGGCACCATGGCAAACACGTCGCGAACTATGGCCGTGATAAACGGTAAAATCATAAAAGCTAAAATGATTCCTGCGGTAAGCATGCCGATACCGATGGGCGGACCGCTGAATAATCCAATATCCCCAAAAACACTTTTCATAAAAGGCTGAACGTGGCCGGCCATAAAGGGGGCAAAGACGAACAGCCCCCACATGCCGTAGATGATGCTGGGTACGGCCGCCAGCAGCTCGATACCCACGCCGATCCACTTACTGATGGCCGGAGGCATCAGTTCCACTAAGAACATGGCAATCAGAATGCCCAGCGGCACGGCAATGAGCATAGCGATCACAGTGGAAATCAGAGTGCCGTAAATGCTGCTGGCCGCTCCGAATATCTGATGAATGGGATCCCAGATATTTGTATAGATGAAGCGCAGACCGAAGCGCTCGATGGACATCCACGAACTGTTGAATAATTGAATGAGCAAAGCGACCATAATAAGCAAGATCAAAGCCGCTCCGCCCATGGTTATTACCTTAAAGACGGTATCCGAGCGATTCTGTGTGCTCGTTTCCTGAAACAGGCTCATTTAAATTTCTTCTCAGTATTAATTGACAGGCTGCGAAACTGGAATTAGGAATTGGGAATTGGGAATTAGTTGGTTTCTAATTCCCGGTTCCCTGTAGCAAGTTCCGCATCCTTAATTCTGCAATTCAATTCCAAATCTCATGTTAAACAGAATGGTTTTCTTTTGTGTTTTAAATTTACTTACTGGATTCCCACTTTCGTGGGAATGACATAATAGCCAAACAAGTAGAACATGTCATACCCGCGAAAGCGGGTATCCAGAGTCTTTTAGTATAGTTAAAGAAGAAGCAGTCAAATTGATTATTACTTCTCCCACACGGCCTTACCCCCGGCTTTCATTTCATTGGTCCAGGTCGCTTCCACCAGTTCAACTACTTTTTCGGGCATGGGCACATAATCCAGCTTTACGGCCAGATCGGAACCGTGTTTGTAGCACCAGTCAAAAAAGGATAGAATTTGTTTGGCGTGCGCGCCGTCCTGTTGTTCCTTATACATGATGATGAACGAAGCGCCGGTGATGGGCCAGGTTTGTTCGCCGGGTTGATCGGTCAGCACCAGATAGTAGCCCTGGGCATGCTGCCAATCGGCGTTGGCGGCGGCCGCCTGAAAGCTTTCGATGGAAGGAACGGCAAACTTTCCGGCTTTATTCTGCAGCTTCACATAGCTCATTTTATTCTGCAAGGCGTAAGCAAATTCCACATAGCCGATGGCGCCGTTCACTTTTTTTACAAAAGCCGCCACGCCTTCGTTGCCCTTGCCGGCCACGGCGTTGGCTTCCGGCCAGGCCGGCGCTTTACCGAAACCGACTTTATCCTGCCATTCCTGGGAAACTTTAGCCAGATAGTTAGTGAAAATCCAGGTGGTACCCGAACCGTCCGCGCGATGCACGGTGGTAATAGCCACATCCGGCAGCTTTAAGCCGGAATTATTAGCGGCAATGGCGGCATCGTTCCATTTTTTAATTTTGCCCAGATAAATATCCGCTAAATTCTGAGCCGTTAATTTGATTTCGCCGGCCTTAAATCCTTGTAAATTGTACACCGGCACTACCCCGCCAATCACCATAGGAAATTGCAGCAAGCCGAACTGTTCCAGTTCTTCCGCTTTGAGCGGCGCGTCCGACGCCCCAAAATCGACGGTTTTAGCTTTAATCTGGGCGATGCCGCCGCCGGAGCCGATGGACTGGTAATTAAGGCGTACTTTGGTTAATTTTTCGTATTTATGCGCCCACTGCGAATATACGGGATAAGGAAAAGTGGCGCCTGCGCCGTTGATGGTTATAGATTCCTTCTTTCCGTTTTCTGAAGAACAGGCCGTGAAAGTAAAGAACAAAGCAAATGCAATGAGTGATAAGATTGTGGTTACTCTGTTTTTCATCTTGTACTCCTTTTTTATTATATGTTGAAACATTTAGTCTCCTAAATATAAAAAGACTTGTTAGGATTGTGTTAGTTTTCTGTTAGTAAATGATTAAAAATACAAATGACCGGTTGAAATTATTTTGGGCTATCACGTAAGTGATAGCCCAAT
>CAZIBE010000130.1:0-9761 GCA_964536685.1 uncultured Calditrichaceae bacterium
CGAACGAGTGGAATGATTCATCGCTTGTGCGTACGGCAAATTTCAGGATTTATAAATAACGTTCCGATTTTACCGCTTAAATAAACCTTGTATAAGATATACAAAGAATGTGTTTTTTAAAAAAGCACTAATTGATCTAATTTAGAATCATTCAGCAATAAACATAAAATCCACTCCTCCTGCCAAATAATCTGACTAAAATTATAGTATATTTATAAGTCCTTTTGTATATATAAAATATCCTTTTAATGTTAATAATAATAATTAATTATGCGTGTTAAAAAAAGCCTGTTTGAGGTTGCATTTCTTAGATGCTCTTGCTAAATTGACGCTTTATTTTAGTGTAAAAGATTTATCCATTGGCTAAGGTAATAATAAAAAAAAGTCTATAAATTTTAACCACACGGAGGAACAATGGAACGCAAAAAAGTCATTATCATGGGCGCGGCGGGACGCGATTTTCACAATTTTAATACCAATTTCCGCGACAATGAAGCTTACGATGTTGTGGCGTTTACCGCTACACAGATTCCCGATATCGACGACCGTAAGTATCCGGCGGAATTGGCCGGTAAACTGTATCCCGACGGAATCAAAATTTATCCCGAGTCCGAACTGGCCGATTTAATAAAAGTGCATCAGGTGGATGAAGTAGTGTTTGCCTACAGCGACGTCCCCTATGACTATGTAATGAGTAAGGCCGCTTTGGTAAACGCCGCCGGCGCCGACTTTCTGCTTATGGGCATGAAAAATACACAGATTAAAAGCGCCAAACCGGTAATCGGCGTTTGCGCCGTGCGTACGGGTTGCGGTAAAAGCCAGACCACACGTCGCGTAGCCAAAATTTTACAGGATATGGGCAAAAAGGTCGTGGCCATCCGCCATCCCATGCCTTACGGCAATTTAGTGGAGCAAAAAGTACAGCGCTATGCCGAACTGTCCGATTTGGATAAGTACAAATGCACCATCGAAGAGCGCGAAGAATACGAACCGCATATCGTATCCGGCACCATTATTTATGCCGGCGTGGATTATGAAGCCATCCTGAGGGAAGCCGAAAAAGAGGCTGATATCATATTGTGGGACGGCGGTAACAACGATATGTCCTTCTATAAAACCGATTTGCTGATCACCGTGGCCGATCCTCATAGACCCGGCGACGAACTGTACTACTACCCCGGCGAATCCAATCTGCGCGACGCCGATGTAATCATCATCAACAAGATGGATTCGGCAAACGCCGAAGATATCCAGATAGTGCGCGAGAACATTCAGGACGTCAATCCGGACGCTATCGTCATAGACGGCGCTTCGCCCATTTTTGTGGAAGATTACCAGCAAATCAAAGGTAAACGCGTTTTGGTTGTGGAAGACGGTCCGACCCTGACCCACGGCGAAATGACATACGGCGCCGGCGTGGTGGCAGCCGAAAAATTTGGCGCGGCTGAGCTGGTTGATCCGCGTCCCTACACGGTAGGCACAATTACAGCCACCTTTAAAAAGTATCCGGAAATTGGCACCTTGCTGCCGGCCATGGGTTACGGCGACCAGCAGATCAAAGATTTGGAAGAAACCATTAACAATACCGAATGCGACTTAGTGATCATCGGAACGCCCATCGATTTGCGCAAGCTGGTTAACATTAACAAACCGGCCGTACGCGTAACCTACGAATTGCAGGAAATCGGCAAACCCGATTTGCAGGATATTTTGTCTAAATTTTAATTTGCTTGAGTTTACGCTAAAGAGTTCTTACTATATCCATGGTAAGAACTCTTTTTATTTACAGGAGTGGTAAAAATGGGAAAAAAGACGGTTGTTGTGGCTTTAGGCGGCAACGCCATCACGCGGGAATTTGAAGAAGGCGACATCGCTCAGCAATTTAAAAATACCAGAGAAAGCCTGAGCCACATCATCGGGTTGCTGAAAGAAGGCTACAATATGGTGATTACACACGGTAACGGTCCGCAGGTAGGTAACGCCCTGATTCGCGTGGAAGAGAGCCGTCACTTAGTGCCGCCGCTGCCCTTAGGTATTATTGTGGCCGATTTAGAAGGTGGTATGGGCTATATGATTCAGCAGTGCCTGCACAATAAAATGCATGATTTTGGCGTGCATCGCAAAACGGCTACGATTTTAACGCAGGTGATTGTGGATAAAGACGACCCGTCCATTCAGAATCCGACCAAATATGTCGGGCCTTTTTTTAAGGAGGAAGAAGTGGCGGCATTGCAGGCTAAACGCGGTTGGCTGATGAAGGAAGATAAGGGCCGCGGATACCGGCGTGTGGTTCCTTCGCCCAAACCTATCGGAATTTGGGAAAAAGATATTGTAAAACAGTTAGTAGAGCATGGCGTAGTGGTTGTGGCGGCCGGCGGCGGGGGCATTCCCGTTTATGTGGACGAACGCGGCTGGCTGGAAGGCGTTGACGCCGTAATCGATAAGGATTTGGCTTCTGCCGTTCTGGGTAACGAAATCGGCGCGCAGAAGATGGTTATTGTCACCGGCGTGGACCGCGTGGCTATCGGCTTTGGCACGTCCGAACAAAAGGAGCTGGAGCGGTTAACCGTAACGGAGGCTAAAAAATATTTGGCAGTTGGCGAGTTCCCGCCCGGTTCCATGGGCCCAAAAATTCAGGCCGCCATTAACTTTATCGAGGGTGGGGGCGAAGAAGTAATCATTACTTCCATCAAAAACACAGCACAGGCCTTAAAGGGCAGCGAAGGCACGCGTATCGTTGCTTCGTAAAAGTAGAAGTTTGCGGAACCGTTAAGGTTTCGCAAACTTTTGTAAATAACCGCTCTATTTCATCAACAACATTTTTCTTGTCTGTTTAAAATGCCCCGCCCGCAAGTGATACCAGTAAATGCCGCTGGGCAAAGCACTGGCGTCAAAAGGCACCTCATAGCGGCCACTCCCTTGTACTTTATCCACCAGCGTCCGTACTTTTTGGCCCAGTGCATTGTACACAGTTAGCTTCACACTACTCGTAGCGGCTACCCGATAGCTGATATGGGTGACCGGATTGAACGGATTAGGATAGTTTTGCTCCAATTTAAAATCCGTTGGAGGAAACAAAGATGCTTTGTTTAAAGGACTGGAGGCAGAGGGCGTAACCGCAAGCGGTCCGTGATTGGTGCGCAGGCCGTTCAGCGATTCGTCCTGTAATTTGTACCAGTAGGTGGCGCCGTTTTTTAGATCAAAATCGTAGAATAAATAATCTTTGCTCTGAGAAGAAGAACCCTGACCTTTTAAATTTTCATCATCCCTATAGGAAGCGATTTGCTGATAAGGGCCATCCTTTTTTGTGCTGCGCAGAATGTTGAACCCCATATTGTCGATTTCAGATTCCGTGCGCCATTCCAGTTTAGCCATTTGGTTGCCGGCGGTAACGTTAAATGAAGTGAGTTCAACCGGCAGTGAAATATCCGAATAGTCGGCACCGCTCATAATTAAAGAAACGTTTTGCGAACCGGAAGAGAGCGTACCTTTATGGCTAACCGTAACAGTGTAAGTCCCGGAAGCAGGAGAGGCGATGTACACCTGTTCCACATTATCGCGAATATTATCGCCGGTAGTGGCTATGGTGGATGGATTGTTGGGATCGGGCGAGGCGAATTTCCACGGATAGTAGGTGGTGGAGCCATAGGTAATACGCAGATCCAGATCGTTTACTAACATAATATCAGGCGGATCCAATTGCGCAGCCACCGGTGTTCCGGCAGGGTCTGTCCAGCAAATGGTGGCGCGTAAAGGCTGAGCGCCGTTTGAGGTAACCTGCATAGTGTAAGTATCGCCCTGAACCAGCGTTAATTCTTTGATGGTGTGTTCTTTTTGATCGATCCACACGCTGTCGATTAAAGCGGCGGCTTTGGCGGTGTTCAACAGTCCCCAACCGAAGCGGTAATCCGGTCCGTCGGCGTCGCCCGCTTCATCTGCCGTGTGGATAGCTAGCCCTTTTAAAGTAGCCGCGCGCATGTAGTGTCCGCCGCTGCGGTCGCGATATATTTCCTGCAGCAGTAAAAGTGAGCCGGTGGCATTGGGCGTGGCCATGGAAGTTCCGTCATAAGTATCGTAAGCCGCATCTCCGGAGGCAACGCAGGAATAAACGCCTACGCCGTTGGCCACTAAATCGGGTTTGATGCGTCCGTCGTCCGTAGGCCCCCAACTGCTAAAAGAAGACATGACTACATCGCTGGACTGGGAATATCCGCCGGGAACATCATTAACCGCCCCGACAGTTAAAATATTTTTTGCCACCCCCTGCGGACCGATGCAGTCATAGCCGTCGACGCCGCCGTCGACTTCATGTCCGTTGCTGTTGGAGCCTTCGCCGCGATCGTTGCCGGCGGATTTCATGATCAAATAGTATGGAGCGTTATAGGCAATATCATCCCAGGCCTGGGAGTGGTCGGCGTCGTAAAATCCGAACTTGTAATCTTCTACAGTGCTGATATTTCCATCGCCTGCCCAAAGCAATCCATAATAGTACCAACCAACCGCAATTCCATAGGAATGATTGGAGATCAGTAGTCCTGCGGCTGCGGCGGAAGACATTTCAGAATCATCATAATCCCAGTCGTAGGCGTCCAAATGGGCGGCCGGCGCCATGCCATGGGCGTTGGCATCAACACCGGAAGCCAAAATGGTACCGGCTACATGTGTGGAATGATCGCTGCTGCTTGAGGGGGAATCCTTTTGCGTGATTCTGCCGGTTAACTCCTGATGTGTTGCGCGGATGCTGCCCTCGTCCCATTCGCCGGCGATCATACCGGTTCCATCCAGATTCAAACCGGAAACGCCGCCCGGCCAAACTTTATCGGTAGAAACCGTTTTAGCTGCGTTTAAGTTGTCGGTGATATAATAAATAGGTTGACCGGATTCGGTAACGCCCATTAATTCCATGCCTTTGCCGTCGCCTAAATCCTTGTGAATCGGCCAGCCCTTTTGTGCCGCCATCTCTAAGGCAGCGGCTTTTTGAGCGTCGGCCCGGGCTTTAAATATTTTTGCTAATTCATGTAAGCGCTCGACGTTTGTTTCGTCTAATACGGGATTTTGAGCCGCTAAAAAAACAGGTAATAGAAGTATGCTCAATGAAAGAGAAAAAAGAAAACTCATGGTTGCCTCCTTTTCCATGGATTGCCGCTCCGGCACAAACTTCGGTGCAATGAAAGAGGGTATTGCATTGCCAGCTTCCGAAGGTCTCTCATTACTAAAAAGTTGGTGAAAGCGCTGATTGAGTTAGATCGCACTTTTTCTGCAGGACCTAAGGTGAAGGGAACACCTCTTTTAAAATCCGATAAGAAATTATAATCTTTCAGAGCTGAAATCAAATTTTAATTAGCGCGAGGCGTTCACTCTAAAAAGGTGTTTGCAAAGTGTTACAATATTTTTGCTAAAGCGCTTTGCCATGTCCCGCTTGATCAGGCGTCCAGAAAAAGATGCACAGTGATAAAGAAAGGTTTTTACAGCCGTGATATAGACTGGAATCACGCTTACGCGGGAATGACGTGATGTATATAATTCTCCCGGAAAGGATGGCTATGGACAGCGGTCTGAGCATGGAGCGGAGCCGGAATCCAGTGTGAATGACGACGTGCACCAAACGAATAATTTTTACGGAGGCACTGATTGAACCGTTTTTAAATTTGAATGTCTCCCCAAAATAAACATTGTAACCGCTGTAACTACCGGCTAATAAGAAAGTTAATATTCATCCGCAATGTGAAAACCCCGCCCTCTCAATCTCCTTCCCCTTCCGAAAAGGGGGGAGAAACTAAAAATTGCATATTATTTGTATTGTGGTTAAAGGATGGGGGTTCAACAGGATGTGGCGAATTCCCCGGTTGTCGCCAAAAATCGGGGGTATTCAGATCGTTTTTGAATCTCTCGAAAAAATAACGTAAATTTTATAATAAGCTGCAAGAGCGTAAGCTGTAAAAAAAACTGAACGGATGAAATTTCATGGAAATCAAAAAACGCATAGCAAAACTACAACCTTTAAAAAGAGAAAACCATTTGCTCTCCTTTGTTTCTTCCGACGGCGGGAAGCGCATAAATATCACGTACTATTTTGATAAAAGCGACGGACATGTTTTTGCTCGTGTGCTTTTCGGGGACAAAGCGCAGGGGCCGCCGGGACACGCCCACGGCGGAGCCATCGCCTCTGTGCTGGATGAATCCATGGGCGCGGCGGCCTGGCTGAATAAATTTATGGTGATGACCGCTAAGTTGGAGATTAACTATCTGCATGCCGTACCGTTGGGGCAGGAAGTATATGTGGAAGCCTGGGTTGAGCGTTCCGATGAAAAAAAAGTGCAGCTAAAAAGCCGCCTCGCCGATGGAGCTGGTACGGCTTTTTCCAGCGGAAAAGGTTTGTTTGTTCAATTGAGTAAAGAACGGATAGAATCTATGGGGCCTGTGCCGGAAGGCCTGCTGTAATAAAAACACTTTTACAAAAGGGCAGAAAATGATTAAGGAAAATTTAGTGGCTTTGATGCAAGCCAGTATCAAAAATAACTGGTTTGCTCCCGCTTTTTCCGATTATAAAGGGGAAACCGTCAGTTATGGTCAGACCGGTCAAAATATTTTGTACTGGCATTTGGTGTTTGAAAAAAGCGGTCTTAAATCCGGAGATAAAATCGCTCTTATTGGCCGCAACTCGGCTAATTGGGCTTTAATCTATCTGGCGACCATCAGCTATGGCGCGGTTATTGTGCCTATTTTACAGGATTTCAGCAGCGACGATATGGAACACTTGATTAACCATTCCGATTCCCGTCTGCTTTTTGCCGACGCCAGAATCATCGATAGGTTAAATTTAAAGCGGCTGAATAGGCTGGAAGCGGTGATTTCGTTGCCGGATATGACCTGCCTGACGTCTGCCAAAAAAAGCATGGCAAAATATCAGGAACAAGCCCGGCGGGAGTTGGAAAAAAAATATCCCGGCGGCCTGACCGTTGACCGCTTTAGTCTGCCCGTTATTGATAATTCCGCTCTGAGCGCCATTGTGTACACATCGGGCACTACAGGCTTTTCCAAAGGCGTGATGCTGCCGCTGCGAAGTTTGAGCGTAAATGTTGTGTTCGCTTTGCATCATTTCGATTTGAAGGCCGGCGATACCATGCTATCGATTTTGCCGCTGGCCCATGCCTTTGGCTGCGCTTTTGAATTTCTGTTCCCCTTTTGCGCAGGCGTGCATATCACTTTTCTTAATCAGGTGCCCACGCCCAGAATTTTGCTGGCCGGCCTGCAGGAAGTTCGGCCAAAATTATTTTTAACGGTTCCGTTGATTTTAGAGAAGATTTACAGCAATCAGATTAAACCGCAGATTAGCAAAGGATTAATTAAGATGGTCTGGAAAGTTGGCAAAGCGCGGCATATGATTGGCAGCCGCATCCGCGCTAAATTAATTGCCACCTTTGGCGGTGATCTGAATGAGGTTGTGGTGGGCGGCGCGGGATTGAACCGTGAGGTGGAAGAGTTTTTTAAGGAAATCGGCTTTCCCATTACCATCGGCTACGGCATGACCGAATGCGGTCCGCTGATCAGTTACACTAACTGGCGCGGGCATCGATTTTCTTCCGTGGGACAAATCATTGACTATCTGGAAGTTAAGATTGACTCTGAGAATCCTTACCAAACGCCCGGAGAAATTTTAGTGCGCGGTGAAAATGTGATGACCGGCTACTACAAGAACAAAGAAGCCACACAGGCGGCCATTGACGCCGACGGTTGGCTGCACACCGGCGATATGGGCGTGATTGATAAAGATAATTTCATATACATCCGCGGACGTAAAAAAACCATGCTTTTAGGGCCGTCGGGACAAAATATATATCCGGAAGAAATCGAGGCTAAGCTGAATAATTTGCCTTTTGTGCAGGAATCGCTGGTGCTGCAAAAAAACGGCAAATTAGTGGCGCTGGTCTATCCCGATTATGAAGCGGCTGATAGAGAAAATGTTGCGGTGGAAAATCTGGACGGAATTATGGAAGCTAACCGAAAACGGTTAAATGACAGTTTGCCGCAATTCAGTAAAGTCAGCCAGTTAAAGCTCTATCCCAAAGAGTTTGAAAAAACGCCCACAAAAAAAGTTAAACGCTTTTTATATGATATTTGATCAGCTTCATGCTCAGCCAAAGTGAGAGGGCACAGGCCAATATTTGGGAAGGCGGGTATACTTGTTTGGAACAAAGTACGTCCGAAACATCCGCTAAAGATTGCGGAAGGATTTTAAAATATTGATGTACACTGCGAACATTTCATCATTTAATTCCTGCATGGTTTGCTGCAGTTCTGCCAATTTATCCGAAGTATTTTGCCGGCCCAGGCGCAGACGTTCGCTTTCGGCCAGATAGAGCAGGCGGTTAAATTGCAGTATGTTTTCTTCGGCCGTGCGTTGGGCTTCTTTTTCATGTTCGCGAAGGCTCTGTTGCAGCAAACGTTCAAAAGGAAGCGCTTCTGTATCGATGTATGTAAGACCGCTCTGCCACAGAACAAAGGGCAACCGTATCAGGGCGCTCTCTTCTTGTTCGTATTTGCGCAGTAAATAGTCATATTTATGGTGATAGGCCGCTGGCCAAATATATTGAGCGCGGCAGACCCGGGGATCGTTAAAAAAGGCAAAGGTGTAAGCGGTAAGCGCGGACGTTTCTTCGCCCATACTGTAGAGAGCGCAGGCCTGCAATTGGCGCACAAACGCATTTTCCTCTTTTTGCTTTAAAAAAGATGCCGCAGCCCGTTCCGCCGCGGCAAAATCTTTGACTGCAAAAAATATTTCCGCGGGATGCAGTCCCGGGACAATAAAATCAAACTGTGTTTCATTCATGCGTTCGCCCATGGCCCGCGCTAAACCCTCTTTTAAAAAGCGGGCGTCGTCGGCTAAAATTTCAACCAATGGCTGGTGCTCGAAATCAATATAGAAATTGCCCAAAAAGATCAGAGCTTCCGCCGTATTATCCGGAAGTTCTTTCATCAAGCGGTCAAGAAGATCGATGTGCGTTTCAATATCTGCCGGCGCATCCGGCGTTTTACGGATAACTTCTAAATCGGCAAGCGCTTCCTGTAAGGAAAAAGATTTCAGGCGCTCGCGGAACGAATTTTTAGCAATATTTCCGTCATCAAATAGATTTAACTGCATAGCGTAGTGTGTTCTCCTAATGAATCAAAATAATAAAAACATTGAATATACATATTCCTGTTGCATAGTTCAAAATTGAATCCACGTGGCGTTAAATTAGGTGAATTATTTTAGGAGGCGCCGAGGCAAACCACCACACTACAACCTGTAGACGGGATATACCCGAGCCACAGGAAAATATCTTTTAGATGTATTAGTTTTAGCGGCTGATCCAAATTAAAATTATCAGATGTTATTGAAGAAACAATCTTGATCCTGTGAATGTTTTAAAGATGGCTTATATTTTGCTTTTATCGCCCCAAGAGAAACAGGGAAAATTTTCACAAAATGCTTTATTTTAGCGCATTTTTAGTTTAAATTAAATCGAAGCTTAAAGAGTAGCAGCCAACCCTTCACTGAACCGGACGTGAGCAGGCATCTCTTTCTTTTGAAGTTGGGTGTTTATGGAGGCTCGCTCATGCCGTTGTATCACTACAAGTTTTTTCCCTTCTTTCAGAATAGTGCTTAACGTTTCAATTTGTGCAATTTTTCTTTTGTATAACTTTTTTTTCTTTCTATGAGGATATTTGATCGCGTCCGTAATTTTGTGTAAAAAGACAAAGTAGTGAAAATTTGCCAT
>CAZIBE010000131.1:0-9657 GCA_964536685.1 uncultured Calditrichaceae bacterium
ACGGCGTGGACTACCAGGGTATCTAATCCTGTTTGCTCCCCACGCTTTCGCGCATTAGCGTCAGTGACGAGCCAGGTAGCCGCCTTCGCTACTGGTGTTCTTCCCAATATCTACGCATTTCACCGCTACACTGGGAATTCCACTACCCCCTCTCGAACTCAAGACCGGCAGTTTCAAATGCAATTCCACGGTTAAGCCGTGGGCTTTCACATCTGACTTACCAGCCCGCCTACACGCCCTTTACGCCCAGTGATTCCGGACAACGCTTGCTCCCCCCGTATTACCGCGGCTGCTGGCACGGAGTTAGCCGGAGCTTACTTTACAGGTACCGTCACACGTATGCCTTTAACAAACATACGCCGTTCTTCCCTGTCTACAGAGGTTTACACACCATAGTGCTTCATCCCCCACGCGGCGTTGCTGCGTCAGAGTTGCCTCCATTGCGCAATATTCCTCACTGCTGCCTCCCGTAGGAGTCTGGGCCGTATCTCAGTCCCAGTGTGGCTGATCACCCTCTCAGATCAGCTATCCATCGCTGCCATGGTGAGCCGTTACCTCACCATCTAACTAATGGAACGCAGGCCCATCCCTGTGCAATATCTTGCGACACCTTTAATCTCTGCAACATGCGCTGCCAAGACCTCATCCGGTATTAGCCCCGATTTCTCGAGGTTATTCCGGGCACAAGGGCAGGTTGCCTACGCGTTACTCACCCGTTCGCCAGTTTACTATACCAGCCGAAGCCGGTAGTTCTCCTCGACTTGCATGTGTTAAGCACGCCGCCAGCGTTCGTCCTGAGCCAGGATCAAACTCTTCGTTGTCCTTTATTCACTTTTTGTCTTTTTTTCTTCTTAAAAATCTTCTATATCTCATAGAAGACCCTTACCAACTCCTCTTTTCAAAGAACTCCGCTTTATCAAGCGCGTCAGCTAATATACTAACTTACTATATTCAAGATCAATAGCTGAAGTAATTTTTTTTAATTTTTTTTTACTGGCAATCCAGCGCCGATATCTTTTGCGGATATTTAAACGCCCATTTTATCCGCTTTCAGCTTGTTTTTCCGCCTAAAAATACTCCACATAACTTAAACGGATTTCCCTGCTGGAATAGGGGCGAATGCGGTTGTTGCGTAAGATATTTTTCCATAAAAAATCTATGTGCAGCTTACCCTGAAAAGTCCATTTTACGCCTGCATTCAGATAGCCTTTGCCTTCACCAATGCTTCTTCCGGTATTATCATTCATGGCCAAATCATATTCGCCGAACAAGCTCAACTCTTCATTTATGCCCTTTTCGATGGCCACATAGCCGTTCAAATCTTTGTCGCTATCCTGCCGTTCAAAGCTGTAATTCACTCCGCCATGAAAGGCCAGATAGCCCAAAAAATTAAAACTTTTGCTGAAGGCCAGAAACAGACCTTTTGATTTTTCTACATAACGATTTAAGGAATCTATGAAAACGCCCTTACCCTGCCCTTCGAAACCAACGGCTACCGCAGGGAACGCGAGCTGCTCATCGAGCACACGATAGCGGATATTGACGGCCACCTGTGGATTCCAATCAATGGGACCGGTGCCAATAATATTTGTTCCGCCGTAAGAGATGCCGAACATGATGCGATCTGTAATACCCACATCCAGCATACCCATCAGACCGCCGTTTTCGTAGGCATATAAAGCAGTCAAAAAGCTGCCGCGCTCTAACGACGCCGCCGTCGGGCAATCAATTGCATAGAGCGATTGCACTGATTCTGCATTCTGCGCCAAAGAAAAGCCGCCAACTACCAGTACAAAAACAACCGATTTAATCAAATTCTTCATAATCGCACCTCTTTTGTTTATTCCATGTGGAACATTTCAAAATAACATACATAGAAGATTAATGTCAAGGGAATATCGACCGAAATTATATATAAGGGAATCGGAAATTATTTAGATTGGTAATTTGTTTGAACTTGACAGTTCAGGTGGATTCATCTAAATTGGATAAAACAGAAAACAAACAACAGGTTTTAGATACAATGAAGAATAATTTTACAAACCGCGTTTCCAAAGTCATTCGCTATTCCAAAGAGGAGGCCATGCGGCTGGGGCATGACTACATTGGAACGGAGCATCTGGTTTTAGGCATCATTAAGGAAGCGGAAGGCATCGCTATCAAGATACTGCAAAATTTAGGATGCGAGCTGCCCAAGCTTAAAAAAGCCATCGAAGACTCCACCGCTCCTTCCGGCGGCACCATGACTATCGGCAACCTTCCGCTTTCCAAGCGCGCCGAAAAGGCTCTTAAGATGACCTACATTGAAGCCAAAAACTTTAAAAGCGACGTGATTGGAACGGAGCATCTGCTGTTAGCTATCCTTAAAGAAAAGGACAGCCTGGCGGCACAGATTTTACTAACATTTAATGTAGACTACGCCAGCGCCTACAATGAACTGGAAAATATTCTGGCCGGCAAGCCCAGCGCGCCCACGCCCAAACAGACGCCTAAAAAGACTAAAACGCCGGCGCTTGATCATTTTGGACGGGATTTAACGCAGATGGCTATTGAAGGCAAGCTGGACCCGATTATCGGACGCGATCAGGAAATACAGCGCGTGGCCCAGGTCCTGGCGCGACGCAAAAAAAACAATCCTGTGCTAATCGGCGAGCCCGGCGTAGGTAAAACAGCCATCGCCGAAGGATTGAGCCTGCGCATCATGCAGAAAAAAGTTTCCCGCGTATTGCACAACAAACGCGTGGTGGCTTTGGACATGGGTTCCATTGTGGCCGGCACTAAATATCGCGGCCAGTTCGAAGAGCGTATGAAAGCCATCATGACCGAACTGGAAAAAGCGGATGATGTTATTCTGTTTATCGACGAGCTGCACACCATCGTCGGCGCCGGCGGAGCTTCGGGTTCGCTGGATGCCTCCAACATGTTTAAACCCGCCCTGGCGCGCGGCGAGCTGCAGTGCATCGGCGCGACCACACTGGACGAATACCGCATGTATATCGAAAAAGACGGCGCTCTGGAACGGCGCTTCCAAAAAGTAATGGTCGAGGCTACGTCGCCGGAAGAAACGCTGGAAATTCTGCATTCGGTCAAAGACCGCTACGAAGCGCACCATCATGTTAAATTTGAAGACGAGGCTATCGAGGCCATCATTCGACTATCCGAGCGCTACATCACCGATAAGAATTTTCCGGACAAGGCCATCGATGTTTTGGACGAAGCCGGTTCACGCGTGCATCTGGCGAATATTTTTGTACCGCAGGAAATTCTCGATTTGGAAAACGAAATTGAACACATCCGCGCGGAAAAGGAATCGCTGGCTAAAATACAGGATTTTGAACGCGCCGCCAAGCTGCGCGACATGGAACGCAGCTTATCCGAACAATTGGAAGAAGCCCGTCAGCGCTGGGAAGAAGCCGAGGAGACGAAAGTCACGCACGTTACCGAAGAAGATATTGCCGCCGTGGTTTCCATGATGACCGGCATCCCCACGCATCGAATCGCACTGAGCGAATCGGAAAAATTAATGGATATGGCCAACGCACTTAAGAAAAGGGTCATCGGACAGGACGAAGCTGTGGAAACTATTTCACGGGCCATTCGCCGCGCCCGGGCCGGGTTAAAAGACCCTAACCGCCCCATCGGTTCTTTTATTTTTTTGGGGCCGACCGGCGTAGGCAAAACCTATTTAGCTAAGCAGTTGGCGGAGTACCTGTTCGAGAGCAAAGACGCTTTGATTCGCATCGATATGAGCGAATATATGGAGAAGTTTACCGTTTCGCGCCTGATGGGCTCGCCTCCGGGTTATGTGGGTTACGAAGAAGGGGGACTGTTGACGGAAAAAGTACGCCGGCATCCCTATTCGGTAATTCTGTTAGACGAAATTGAAAAAGCGCATCCCGATGTGTTTAATCTGTTGTTGCAGGTAATGGACGACGGCGTTCTTACCGATTCGCTGGGGCACAAAGTGGATTTCAAAAACACCATTTTAATTATGACCTCCAACGTTGGCGCGCGCGACATTCGCAATGCAGCCAGTTTTGGGTTTACCAATACCGCTACGGATGATCGTCAGGAAAATATCAAGAACAAAATCATGGACGAACTCAAACGCGCCTTTAATCCGGAATTTTTAAATCGTGTAGATGACATCGTCTTTTTTAAACAGTTTGATGCTGATTCCGCTTATAAGATTGTGGAGCTTTCTTTAAAGGAATTAATAAACAAGCTGTCCCATCGCCACATCGAGTTCCAGCTTACCGACGGCGCTAAAAAGTTCATCTCCGAGAAGGGCTTCGATCCTCTGTACGGGGCGCGTCCGCTTAAGCGAGCAATTCAAAAATATATCGAAGACCCCATCGCCGACGAACTGATTAAGGGCAAGGTCAAGGACGGCAGTTACATCCAAATCAAAATGAAAAACAAGAGCGAGCTTAGTTTTGTAGAAACCGCCCGTAAAGAGAACTCCACAAAAGATGTAAAAGTAAATTAAACGGATATTTTTTTTATAAGCCCGAACGACTTTTCGTTTGGGCTTTTTTTGTTTTTCCTGTATATTCAGCCAGTTTTTTAATTATTCGAGGTGCAGCATGTCGCTTAAAGTGGATTTTTCCAACGTTATAGAAACCAACATCGGCCAGCAACACGGACTAAGTTTAACAGAAATCGAGCAGCTCGTACCTGCCGCACAGAGCGCTTTGGCCGAATTGCGCCAAAAGGCGGAAGAAGGCAGGGTAGGCTTTTACAAGCTGCCCAAACAGCAAGAGACCATCGAAGAAATTAAAACATACGCGCAGGCGGTTCGTAATCGTTTTGAATATTATGTACACATCGGCATAGGCGGCTCGGCCTTAGGCCCTATTGCATTGCAAACGTCGCTTCTGGATTCCTATTACAATTTAGCGCAAACGCCTAAACTATTTTTCCCCGATAACGTAGACCCTGACTGGCTGCACGATTTAGCAGAGCATATCGATCCTGCCAAAACATTGTTCCATGTGGTTTCCAAATCGGGCGGCACGGCGGAAACCGCCGCAACCATGCTCTATTTTATGGATCATCTTAAAGCGTCTTTAGGCGATGATTTTTATCGCAACCTTTTGTTCACCACCGATCCGGTGGAAGGTTTGCTGAACCAAATCGCCCGCAAATATCCCATCAAATGTTTCCGCATCCCTCCGGGCGTAGGCGGGCGCTTTTCCGTTCTTTCGCCGGTCGGTTTGATTTCGGCGGCTATTGCCGGCATTGATATCGACGAGCTATTACAGGGCGCGGCTGAAATGGCCGAAAGTTGCGACCGCGACAATCTGATGCAAAACCCGGCTTTCATTTTTGCAGCCGTACATTTCTTATATATGCGGCGCGGTAAAAACATCAGTGTTATGATGCCTTACAGCAACAAACTGCGCGACTGGGCCGACTGGTACCGCCAGCTTTGGGCGGAAAGTCTGGGTAAGCGCTTTAACCGTAACGGCGAGACTGTGGAAGCGGGACAAACGCCGGTTAAAGCATTGGGGGCTACCGATCAGCATTCTCAGATTCAACTGTATGTGGAAGGCCCTAATGATAAAGTAATTACCTTTATGGAAGTTGAACATTTTGCCAACGACTCTGCCATCCAAAATCATTTTGACGATATCCCTGAATTTGATTATCTATCCGGCAAAACCATGGGGCAATTACTCAACGCCGAAAAACATGCCACCGAACTGGCCCTGAGCAATAATCAGCGGCCGAATTTAACCATACAATTCCCCGTAGTCGACGCCCGTCATATAGGCGCTTTTTTATTTTTATTGGAAGCGGCCACCGCCTTAACCGGCGGCTTGCTAAACATTGACGCCTTCAATCAACCAGGCGTAGAAGAAGGCAAAATTGCCACTTACGCCCTGATGGATCGCCATGGCTACGAGAAGAAGAAAAGCGAAATCGAAGCCCTGGCTGCAAAGAAAATATTTTATATTATCTAAGAATCCGTTTTAAGAGTCTAATGATTTCATCGCTTATGTTTTAGCGATGGCATTGATTTTTTTATGGTTAAATTCCTGCTTGTCCAAAATAATTTATTTTGCGGATAAGATTAGTCCCCATTAAAGAGGTTGTGTGACAATGTAAAATCAAGCCGAAAATGTCATTCCAGGCTTGATTGGCACCGAAGGCGTCCCTTGTGGAGAATATAGAAGAAACAACAGGTTATGAATTTTCGCTTTTCCCGAAAGGGAGCGCTTGCGCTCCGCGGGAATGACACGTGACATTGTGTTTTCACACAGTCTGTAAATGAGGGGACAGTTCCGCTTTAGCTGGACTCAAAGGAGCAGGCAAGGGGGATAATAGAACGAACTTATTTATTATTTCAGAATTCCGAAAGAAGGGTGCAAAAAATTCTGCTTATTAATTGAAGTAGAATAAAAAGTAACTTTTTTAAGTTGTATCTCATCCAATACGAATTACAATTCATATATTCATTTAAGTCAATCAATTTGGGGAGGCTACATTGGCTTACAAACAACCAGACAAAGAAAAAGATTATGCGTTGATTTTAGGCGCGTCCAGCGGTTTTGGCGAAGCGGTGGCCCTGGAGTTAGCTAATATCGGCTTTAACATCATCGGTATCCACATGGATCGCGGCAGCGGTTTGCGCAAGGCCAAACAAATCGTCAGCAAAATAGAAGGATTGGGCGTTGAGGGGCGTTATTTTAATCTGAATGCCGCATCGGAGAAAAACCGTCACCGTGTGGTTGAAGAATTGGTGAAAGATTTCATCGAAAGCGGTTCACAAAAACGCGTTAAGGTGATTTTGCACTCGCTGGCCTTTGGCTCGCTGGCGCCCTTCATTCATTCCAATCCCAAAGAACGGTTAACCCATAAACAGATGGACATGACCTTAGACGTGATGGCGCACAGTTTAGTCTACTGGGTGCAGGATTTTTATCATAACAAGTTATTGGCCAAAGGCAGCAAAATTTTTGCCATGACCAGTTCCGGCTCGGCGCGCGTAGTGCCTTACTACGGAGCGGTTTCCGCCGCCAAATCCGCTTTGGAATCCCATGTTCGTCAACTGGCGCTTGAACTGGCTCCCTTCGAAATCACAGTGAACGCCCTGCGCGCCGGAGTTACCTATACACCGGCCTTACGCAAAATTCCGGGACACGAAACCATGATCGATCTGGCGCTCAGTCAGATCCCGGCTAAGCGTTTAACCCAGCCCAACGACATCGCCAAGTTTATTTCGGCCATGGTTACTTCTGAAGAAAACTGGGCCACCGGCAACGTGATTAATGTGGACGGCGGTGAGATGATTACCGCCTACCATTCCTCCTTTAAGAAAGGTTGATTCCGAATTCTCTTGCCCTCCGGGAATGACGCCTTTTCCACCGCGTCATTCCCCCCGGAAGAGGGAACCCGGAGAATTATGATGTGCCGGGTAAACGGTAAAACCCTGTAGTATTAAGTAACGCCCTATTACTTCCCGGCTGCGTACAGAGAACATATTCACATCGATTCCATACCGTAAATAATCCATAAAAAGAAGAATAATCCGCATATTTTTCAGGCTAATCCGGAATTAATCCGCACCTTTCCTTGAAAATCTCTCTCATCTTCCTTACATTCCAAACTTCATTTCTTAATCATTCACACACTAAATAAAGGTTGGTTATGAGCTACAATTCTCTTGTACTGGTTAAGCAAGTGCCGGATACGGCTAATATTTCCGGTGAAGTGATGAAGCCCGACGGCACCGTAAACAGGGCTAAACTGCCGGCAGTTTTTAACCCGGAAGACAAAGTGGCGCTGGAACTGGCTCTGCAAACACAGGAAAAATACGGTGGAACAGTCAAGGTTGTCACCATGGGGCCGCCCAAAGCTTCGGAGTTATTGCGCGAATGTTTGTATATGGGCGCTAACGAAGCCTTTTTGATTAGCGACCGTAAATTTGCCGGCGCCGACACGCTGGCCACTTCCTATGTGCTGGCTGCCGCCATTGAAAAATTAGGCCCGTTCGACATCATTTTTGCCGGACGGCAGGCCATCGACGGCGACACGGCGCAAGTCGGCCCGCAAACTGCGGAAAAACTGCATCTGCCGCAAATCACCTACACCGAGAAAATCATCGATCTCAAAAAAGACACCCTTACCGTTCAACGCAAATTAGATAACGGCCACGAAATTTTGCAGGCTAAACTTCCGCTATTGATGACGGTAATAAAAGACGCAGCAATCCCCAGACCATTCAGAGCCAAGCGTGTGATGGCTTACAAAAACGCCCGCACTCTGATGGAGCTGGAAAAGATGGTAGAAAACAATTCCCTGCTGTACGTGGACGATCTAAAAGAAGAATATACGGCTAGCAATCTTTTTATCACCACATTAACTATGGACGACCTGGATGTGGAACAGGCGCGTTGCGGTTTGGCCGGTTCGCCGACTAAAGTGCACAAGGTGGAATCGGTTGTTTTGGGCAGCAGCGAACATGAAACATATGAACCCGACACCGAAGGTTTAAGTCGATTAATCGATCAGCTAATGGAAGATCACATTTTTGGATAAAGGTTAATTATGAGTAAAAATGCACACCAAGTATGGGTTTTTATCGAGCAGCGCGACGGCAAAGTCGCCGACGTTAGTTTTGAGCTGCTATCTAAAGGCCGCAAACTGGCTCAGCAGTTGAAAGGCACTTTAAAAGCGGTCGTGATTGGTCACCAGATGCAGGAAGTTGCCCGCTCCACCGGGCGCTTCGGCGCTCAGGAGGTACTGCTGGTTGATCATCCCCAGTTAAAAGATTACAACACCCTGCCCTACGCCAGGGTAATGAGTGAATTAGTGGACAAACACCAGCCGCGCATCGTGCTGTTCGGCGCATCGTTTGTCGGCCGAGATTTGGCGCCACGGATTGCTTCGCACACCTTAAGCGGTTTAACGGCTGACTGCACGGATTTGCAAATTGAAGACGTAACCTATTTACGCAAAGATTATCCGCAGCTTCTTTTGCAGATTCGTCCGGCGTTTGGCGGCAACATCATCGCCACCATTATCACGCCGGAAACCAAAGTGCAAATGGCCACCGTGCGCGAAGGCGTAATGGAGATGCATCCCTTAGACAAACCGATAACGCCTAAAATCACTGAAATCCCTTTTGCGCCACAGCCGGAAGACGCGCTGGTTAAAATTATTGAGCGGCATCAGGAAGAGAACAAAGTAAATTTAAAAGCGGCGCCGATTATCGTATCCGGCGGGTACGGTCTGGGTTCCAAAGAAAACTTTCAGCTCTTATATCAATTAGCCGATGTATTGGGCGGCGAAGTAGCCGGCAGCCGCGCTGCGGTCGACGCCGGTTTTGTAGAACACGCCCGCCAGGTGGGGCAAACCGGCGTTACCGTGCGCCCCAAACTGTACATCGCCGTGGGTATTTCCGGCGCCATTCAGCATCGCGCCGGTATGGAGGAATCCAGTAAGATCATCGCCATCAACACCGATCCCGAAGCGCCGATTTTTGACATCTGCCATTACGGGATTGTGGGCGACGCCATGGAAGTGATTCCGAAGTTTATTGAGGCGTACAAGCACAAGCTTAAATAATTAATTTTGAATGTTAAATTTTGAATTTATGAGTTCACTCTAAAAAGGTCGCTCACTGTCATTTTCCCACCACGAAGTGGTTCC
>CAZIBE010000132.1:0-9566 GCA_964536685.1 uncultured Calditrichaceae bacterium
CCTGAGCCTCACGGGTAACTGGACCATTGAATTATGGTTTAAAGCAACGGCATATAACGATAATAACCAATTACAATATTTTATTCAAAAGCCCGGAGACGAGGATAAGTATCTTTCGAATTACGCCATGCAGTTGAACACCTATTGGGATAACGCCATCTTTTGCTATTATTTTTCGGGAGATGCTCGCATCAGCCTGACGGATTTTAAACCGACACTGAACAAGTGGTACCACCTTGCCTTTATACGGGATACCGTGAAATCGGAATTAAGGATTGTGGTCCATGACCAGAACAGAGATGAAATATCCGCAAAAAGCATTCACGACTCCGGAACGTTACCCTTAACTAATATTCAGGATTTGCTTATTGGAAAGGATTTTACCGGCTATATCGACGAAGTTCGCATTAGTACTTGTGTGCGATCCTTTACGGCACTTCCCGTTGAGGATCAATTAGAATTTTTCGCACTGGCAAATATGCCCTCCCCCAAGTTCGGCATGGGATATACTACCGACGGAGATTATCTTTATGCTGTAAGCGGCGGGCCCGGAGACGACAGATCGCGAAAAATAGAACGCTATAATATTGCAGACGGTTCATGGTCTGAACTGGCAGATGATTTACTTCCCAGAAAATATTGCTCCGCAGAACATATCTCTTCCCAAAACAAAATTTATCTTTTCAACGGCGCTACTTATACGGGCGCCTCCTGGAGCGATACCATAGATGTGATTGATCTTACAGACGGCAGCCATACCATTACGACGTCTAATCCCTATCCCGTGCACTACGGCGGCTCGGCTGTGTGGAACGACAAGATATACGTATTCGGTGGTAATAATGGGGACGGCTATTCCAATCGTCTATATGAGTATGATCCAGTTACAGACACATGGACACGGTTAGCCGATATGCCGGAATCCAAACAGACCAACGGTGAAATTGTGGACGGTATTTTATATGTGTTTGGCGGATATAATGACGCCAGTTCCACGCGCATTGACGCTTATAATATAAACGAGAATAGCTGGTTGCCCATGGGAACTATGCCCACAGGAGTCTCCACGCACGCTACAACGGTTTCCGGTGCGTATATCTGGCTGGTGGGTGATTATTCGGATTTATCGTTTATCGCGGTGTACAATACAAAGACCAATGAATTTAAAAAACTAACGTCAAACATGACACCCCGCCGGCACGCCGCCGCCGAAGTAGTAGGCAATAAGTTATATGTTTATGGCGGCTATAACGGCATTGAGGTTTTGGATAAGCTGGAAGCGGCCGATATTTCCGATTATGTCACTGGGATGGATGAGCCCAACCCGGATGTGCGGGTTGAAAATTTTACGTTAGAGCAGAATTACCCCAATCCGTTTAATCCTTCAACTAACATCACCTATCAGCTTGCAAAAGACGGTCGTGTGTTCCTGAAAATATTTAATCTTTTAGGCAAGCGTATGGCCCTTCTGGTAGATGAAATGCAGAACCGGGGCCGCCATACAGTAACATTCGACGGCCGGAATTTAAGCGGCGGCGTGTATTTTTACACTTTAAAATCTGACTCAAGGATATTGACCAGGAAGATGGTATGTATTCGATAGCTTCGCATTCAGAATAGCGCTAAATCAAGGGAACTTACACAAAATCAATGATCGATTGTCGAAAAAGTAACCAGGGAGGTTCACATGTTGTTAAAAGCCAAATTATTATTTACGATTGCGTCTCTGCTTTTTTTGTTTTTACCTGCAACCATTTATTCGCAGAAAAATGTTGATCTGCAAAAGGGATTAATCGGCTATTATTCATTCAGTGATAATAACGCGGCCGATGAGAGCGGAAATGGAAACGATGGTGAAACCCACGGAGTCAATCGTGAGAAAGATGTAAGCGGAGAAAAGAACGGTAGCTACAGATGGAACGATGACGATGACCATATAAAATTACCCATTGATGTCGGTGCGACGGCGCTGCCCCGGGTTACGTTGTGTGCATGGGTGTATCCTATGTCATACAGGCCGGAAATAATAGTGATTTCTAACGATGATCGCGGTGGAGACCGAAAAATCTATACGTCCAAAAAAAATAAAAAAAGGGTCTGGGCTATTTCCAATGGAAAAAATGGTTTCATCGGAAAAATACCCGTGAAGACACGCCAATGGGTCTTATTGGTCGCCACTTATGATGAAAAAAGTAAAAGAGCGTCTATTTATGTTGACGGAGTACAGACTTCCGGCAGAACCCAAATGGACATGGCGGCGGATTTCACCCTGATTGGCGCAAATCCTTATGGGAATGACGATTTTGAGACTTTAATAGATGAAGTTAGAATTTATAACAGAATATTATCAAAAAGTGAAATTAATGCTCTGCGTAAATTGAAACCTAAAATTGATAATTTTAAGAAAAAAGAGGAAAACAGTTTTTATCTGCCCAAGCAAAACAACCTGATCGTTCGCTCCCAGCCTTCTGCGCAGTCAGGTGCAATTGGAAAATTAAGCAAACCCGATACGTTGCGCTCTAAAATTCAAGTACCTTCGAAGGGCGGAAAATGGAACGAATGGCTTAAAATCGTCCATAAAGGTAAGGTGGGATATGTCCAGCTAAAATATCTGCACAAAACAACTTTGAAAAAAGAAAATATATCTTCTTTTGAAAAAATAACCGGAAAATACATGAATTGGGGTAATTGGCAGTTTTGGGCCATCATGGTTCTGCTATTACTAATTGGGATAGGCGGCAGTTTGAAATTTGAAAGTATTGACAATTTATTGAATTCAATAACCGGGAATGATTATGAAGGGAATATAGCCTTTTTTCCTATTCTAACCGGATTCACCGGCTTTGTTTTTGCGCTTTTGATGTTGATTTGGCAGGATGGGGTTCAATATTATTTGTTCGAGAATTTTTCCATTTGGCCCGGCGGATACGGATTTGCCGCCTGGGTGGTTTGGATAACTTTAATTATCAACCTGATCGTATTTATCATTCTTTTTATAGAAAGTGTCGCTTGCGGAAATATTATCCACGGTCTCCTGCGCTTGGTAATTCAATTTGTGTTATCCGTCTTCACCTTCTTCTCAACCTTTGTTATAACCATTGCAGTTATTATTATTGCCATTATCGTTATTATCGCTTTGATATTTTTGGGTTCGATGTTCCGGAGGGTCGTAGTAGTCAGAGAATAATTTATCGGGCAGGGACACATATTATTAATCTTTAGGAGCCTAATGCGCTTACATTTAGTAATTGATATAATTCTATATTGTTTCTTCTTTTTCTGACTGCATTCCTCATATTCTGTGATGAAACAGCAAATAAAGTAAGAACGGATTGCTACAGACCTTTATAGGATGAGTATTTATTTTAAGATTAAAGAAACAGGTCTTTTGCATAAAATTATAATTCAGAGGCACTAAAACTAAAAAAGCTAAGGAGAATAAAATGAGCGGAAATTCAGGTGAACAACTGTTAAAAATATTTGTAAAAATAGCTATCTTTATCGTAAAACTAATCCCGGGGTTGGTCAGACTGATAATCAGAGGCGTTACCGCTATTATCAACATGTTTCGCAAAAAAGAAAATGTATCGGAAGTTCCCGAACAATAGAACAAAAAACTCCGGTTGTTATCAGGACAACCGGAGATTATTAACTTGCCGTTTGTATAACATTATTGCTTTAAACGCGTGCGGTTCTCTCAGCGCAGCAAAGTAATTTTCCGTAATATCTTCCGAGTGCCGGCGCGCAGTTCCACAAAATAAATTCCGCTGACCGCCTGCCGGCCGTTGGCATCCAGACCATTCCAATGCGCCTGATGCTTGCCTGCTGTTTGCCGGCCGGAGAACAATGTCCGCACTTTTTGACCGATGATATTAAAAACACTCAGTTCCACATAGCTGAAGGCTGATAACTGATAGCTGATGGCCGTTGAAGGATTGAAAGGGTTGGGATATATGGACAAAGCAAAATCTTTGGCTACAACCGGTGATTCCGTTATGACATCGGACGTTTGATCGCTGTAACCGGGGCTGCCTTTATCCCCGGCGCTGCCCGCCCAAACGAAGGTAGACGTACTCCACAAAACGCCGTCGTTATTATTGGCGGAAACATCGCCCGTGTAATACATGGAGGCGCCGTTGGGATCGGGCCACAACGAACCGCCGTCGTATTCTACGCGGTCGATCTCGGTAACGCCGTCGGCAAGGAGCAGCACCACTTCATCCGCGCCGTTAGCCAGCGTAAAACTGCTGTACTGGTATGCTTCCTGTACGCCGCCGTTGGTAACCTGATCGGCGTTGTTGCCCAAGACCATATAGGCGTTTGGTTCGATTATTAAGGCCCCGCCGTTGTTAATCTGATGCTGATCCGTATCGTTGTCCTTAAGATACCAGCCGTTCAAATCAATGGAGTGATCGCTGGCATTGTAAACCTCAAACCATTCGCCGTCGGCGTCGTAAACAGCGCTTGGATTTTGCATGATTTCGGTGATCACGATATCTCCGGGCTGAGCGTCGCCGGCGCCGCCGGCCGAAGGCGTGGCGCTGGCGTCTGTGCCGCCGGAATATTGTTCGCTGCCGGCAGCGCCGTGCACCGAAAAAGCCCGGTAATAATAGGTTGTACCCGTGGTTAACCCGCTGTGAACATAGGTGGTATCGGCGCGTCGGCCGATAATCGTTCCGCCCAAAGCCGACTGTCCGTCACTGTATGTGGTGCTGTCTGCCGGAGCGTTAAAAGTGCCGGTAGTATTCCAGACTATCATCACATCGTCATGGTCAGCGTTGCGCGTCCAGCTCAAATCGATTTCACTGGCGCTGACGGCACTGGCCGCAAAATTCGTCGGATTAGCCACCGCCGGCGGGGTATCGTCGGAAAAATAAGCGCGTCTGACTAATGTGGTGTCTAAAATAAAAGGATTTTCTTTGCCATCCTGATATTGCGCTACCAAATGGCTGCGGTCCCGTTCGGCCTGATCGACCGTATCCTGAATATTCCATACGCGCAGGATATCTTTTTGCTGATTAAAAAAATCGCTGTCGGCCTGGTCCTGATACATAGTGTAAAAATAAAAGACGGCGCGGGCGGCGTTTCCTTTATGATCTTCACGCGGCTCAAAATGACCGCTATTATCCTTTTCGCTGTATTCATCTATATAAGAGGTGGGAATGGTGGATTGCGAGTAGTCGTTCCTCCACCAGGTGTCGGTATCCGAATCATTGATTTCCGCAAAGGGATCGTTTCCCCGTGAGGAATTGACCTCAACGCGTACAGGATATAAATGGTGTAAATCGCTATGGGCATTACCTACATCGGCGCCCATACTTTGCGGCCAGGTATGTTCCGTGTTCATATCCTTGTTGTAAGCGTCGCTGCTGGGATCGGCGTTGGGATCAAGCGTAATCGTATAGCCGCTGTAAACGCCGGTAACCTGTCCGTTATGATTATCAATCACGGCAAACATGGTATCGCGGGCGTTATCGTAACTGAGCACCGTGGCCGGTTTGTACTCCTGCTGTAATTTGGTGATCAATTCCTGTCCGGTCAATCCCGGAAAGATGGTTCCCTGGGACTGGGCCAGCAGAGTCTGCAAGGTAAACAGCGCCACGATTGCTATAATATTTACAGAATACCTAAGCTTTTTTCTATAATTACTTTTCATCATGCACCACTCTTTTATTATAAAATTATACACGTTCGTTTTAAAAACTATGCACTGCCAGAATCTTATGTTATGGGAACCGTTAGAAACAGTTTCTGAACATATTCCATCTGTGTGATAGTCCACGGCTTAAATCGTGGTTTAAAATAGAACAAAACTCAGAAAACGGTTTAACGTTTTCCAAACACTTTTTTAAGGAAAACCCGTTATTAGTTTACTTATTTCATATTCGGCGGATATAATGCATCCATAATCCACGCGAACAGATTCCGCCATCCTTTAATGCTCTCCTTCATCCCTGTACAATATCATGAAAGATTCTCCGCACAGCCGGGAGAATCAAAGGAGCAGGGGTAAGGCCCTTTTACATTAAACAAATGAAGTACTCTATTTTACACATTCCCGCGACAATAATCAAATCCCACCCAGCCAGGTGTGACCTGACGCAAATGCTTTAAACTCACCCTCACTTAAAGACTCGGGACTCTTTTGTTATGGTTTTATGATCTTATTTTATCCTTCTGTAAGGATTTAGCCTTTTCTGCGTCTTACTTTGTGTTAAAAGAAAACCACGTGGCCAAATTAATTAACTAAAACCTAATACAAATTAGCAGAATTCATTCACAACCGGAGGTATTATGCGATACTTTATTTATTTATTTTTAGCTTTTTTTATTATTAACAACAGCCTGAATGCTCAGGTCACTGTCAAAAAGATGACACGGTACAATCTGGCCGAGCAAATGCTTTTAGCCAACGAAATCAATGAAAGCGGCGAACCTTTTGCCGAAGCGCTTGGTTACGATTTAGATGAACTTGATCCGTTCGTAACCAATAGTCCCGACTCTATTTCGTACACACTGGGCATTGACAATTACGAGTATTCCCGTTATCAGTTAGGCACAATCATTTCCCGCTCCGGTATGGGTTTGCATATGATGTGGGCGCCCATGATTATGAAGATGGCGGCCATGGAGCCGGAAGGTTTTGACGGTTCCATGAACGGCACACCAAACGGTTTTAAAGAAGATGATGAGCTAATCAAGAACATCATGCACTTTTCCATGCTTGCTAATCACGCTCCTCCGGGAAATCCCTGGCCCCAGTTTGCCGATTTCATGAGCGGCGACCCGCGCCTGCCGCAGACCATCGATCCGGTTAATTTCACCTGGGCCGATTTTTCCACGCTGCGCTGGGACCGAAGTAAAATGGATAAAATCCTTAGTCCTTCTTCCATGGGACAAAGTATGATGAAACAGTACCTGTGGGCGCAGGATATGCTTGGCGCCTTTCATGACAGCAATGATGAAGGCATCGAACCGGATGGCAGTATTTCTCCCGATTTTAATGACAATTCCCACTTTGATCCGAATAACAACGTGTACTACGGCGGCGACGGTCTGGACGGCTTCATCGGCATGGTGCTGACGGCAGAGACGATTAACAAAACATTATTTGTAACCAATAAGTTAGCCTACAACGGAACTTCGCTGGGCGCCATAGATCTGATGAATTATGATCCCATGAATGGCATTCAATACTTTCCGCATAAAATCCAGGTAACGGAACAAAAAATGCACCCCATGCTGCCGCCCAAAGCCGCTTCCCTACAGGTGGTGGATGACGCCAGCTTCTTATTTGACCAGGTATCCTATTTGTGGGCTGCGCTCAGTTTTACCAATATGATGGATCCCAACAACAACAGCAGTTCCGCACACTACGCCTATCACGAAGTATTTGACGGCGATCCCTTCCCTGCGGCCATGTCCCAAAGCGGGATGCCCGGACCTTTTGACCTGATGAAGGGCACCAGCAAGGCTATCTTTTTGAATGTACTGGCCATGCATTTTGATCCCGCCAACGCCACCTTTGTGGACGAAGCCCGGCTGAACGGCGGAGTAGTTATGCGCGGAAATACTATTTCTACCGTGAGCGCCGCCTATTTAATTGTAGCGCTGCAACGGTTCACGGAAGAATTTGCCGGCACACCCCTGCAAGCTGCCGCCGTACGCGTACTGACGCAGCAGGCCAACTTTTTACTAAGCCATTTACATGCCGGCGCCGGCGGATTTTATGATGCGTTTACGCTTAAAGGCAAAGGCGGACGCGGAATGGCCAAAGGTCGTACGGTCAGCGGACAGGCAGCAGCCTTACGCGCGCTTTATGCCGCTTACCAGGTTACCGGCAAATCCCGCTTTTTACTGGCGGCCGACGCAGCTTTTGATTACCTGATTCAGAATTATTACGCGGCAAGCGACCATGCCTTCCGAACGGAACTCAATGATAATGAAGCCCATTACACACCATTCAATTTTGCCTTGATTGCCGGCGCCCTGCGCGAAGCCACTTTAGTGGGCGGCCATGACGAAGCGGCAAGCATCTACACGCGCTTCTTTACTAAAATAGGCAATAAAATGCAGCTTTCCGAGGGCGAAGCTACCGGTGAAAGCGGCAGCGACTCCGACGGAGACGGCATTCCTTTTATTCCGGAGCAGCCGGACAACCTGCCGCCGGTTTTTGCCAGCGAAGCAGTGTACGCCATTGGCAGTGATGCTCCGGCGGACGCGGAAAACAGTACACAACGTCGTGCTCCTTTTGCCCGTTTGCGTAATTTCCCCAATCCCTTCAATCCGGCTACTACCATCGCTTTCAGCTTAAATTCTCAGCAAAAAGTTTCTTTGAAAGTTTTCGATGTTACCGGACGGCAGGTAGCACAATTAGTAAATAGCGAACTGGATCCCGGTGAACACCGCATCCGCTTTAACGCCTCGCATCTGGCCAGCGGTGTGTACATCTATCAGTTAAAGGCCGGAAAACTGATCATCAACAAGAAAATCATTTTAGCCCGTTAAGAAATACCCCACAACTAAGAAGCGCCGGTAAATATTATCTTGCCGGCGTTCTTTTTTATGCAGAGAAATTCTATAACGATTTTCTGCAAAACGATTTCGGCCCAAATAATGTGACATCAGGACAAAATCCCAATGATTCAATACTATCCGAAAAAATTAGAATTTTGAAAACTATAAAACGAATAACCTCGGAGCAAACCCCCATTTTAACCAGGAATGTCATTCCAGAATCCGTCGGTCACGCCGGCAGGCGGATTAGTCTTTCGACTGACTGACGGATATCTGCAACGAAGTCGTTCCTTTTCAATATAACGCCCAGTATCCAATGTCCAAGTATTTCTTACTTGATTATTGGATACTGGATATTGATTATTCATTTTTTATTATTAGTGAAAATTCCTCTGAATTTAAAGTAACAAATCTAACGTATCCATAAAGAACCATCCGTAAAGCGGCATAGTATTATAATTCTAAAAATGAGTTGACTCTAAAACACAAATTAGCATCCCGCCTAATTTTATTCTGGCACAAATATTGTCATACTTTTTGCATTCAAACCACAAACACCTTTTATCGGGAAGGTGTTATAATAAATACCAGGAATTGTGTAGAAATATTTCACAGAAAACGTTCACGGAACAGAATGAAAACAACTTTACTAATCATTACCGCACGGCCGACTGAGGACAACCTTCCTAAAATTCGCGAAGACATTCATCAACTGTTACGGCAAAGCGGACGACTGCATATATTTTTTATGCAAACCGGTGTTGAGTGGTTAAATGAGCTGCAATGGAATAACATATACTATCCTGAAGCTATTTATTATGCCCATGCGCTGGATGTAGAAAAGACCAACGTACCTTTTAGGTCGGAAGTTATTTTCTCCAGCGAAAAAGCTTTGGAACAGTTAAAACGCCGGGCGGATTTTGTATATGCATTTAATTAATTCCGGAACATAGAGTTGACATGCTTTAATGAATCTCTTATATTTGCATTCTCGTTTGGGGCTGTAGCTCAGATGGGAGAGCACTTGAATGGCATTCAAGGGGTCAGGG
>CAZIBE010000133.1:0-9525 GCA_964536685.1 uncultured Calditrichaceae bacterium
TTTCAACTGACGTTCATCGCATATAAATTCACATCAAAGCTGTCCTAAATAAATATAAATGGGGTTCTCTTGGTAAATCTATGGGGCATAATCATCCTTGTTACTTTTAATTGAAAGTTGAGGACCATGCCAACTTAAATAAAAACGGCCTTACCGGTTTCCCGCAGGGAAGATCGAATTTAGCCCATCGTTTCAACGATGGGTGCCATAATTCCCCAAACCTTTACACGTCCCGAACGGGACGGCTGCAACTATGCGCTCGTAGCAGTCAAATGTCCCTTGCGGGACATCAATTATCCCACAGACTTTCTTTCCCGCCAATAAATTGGCGGGCTATGAGCAATAATCCTTTCAGGATTATCTATTTGCCGGATGAAAACATTAAATGTTTTGCTCAAAGAGTTCCATCGCCAATTTGATAGTCAATTAAAAGATTATTATCCTTTACGAAAAAGACCCAAATATTAATGTTTGTAATGATATTTTTTATTACTTACCCATAGATTTAGCAATTGAACCATAAATGGATTAATTCATGTTGTTTCTGTTGAAGATAGCGACACAAATCAGGCATTTTCAAAAAACAACCCTTATGCCTATGTATGATTTTCATTTTTTTATAAATAGCCCCTATCTTTAGATAGTGGGTGATGAAATCAAAACAATAACGGGCTTTAGCCCTAAAATAGTAACTCTCGTTGCTGTGTTAGGCTAAAGCCTTAACACTTCTGTGACATTTACTGACCACTATCTAAAGATAGCGGCAATTAAAAAACATTATTTAGGACGGATGTGTACTTCCGTTATTTTTTTCTTGCGCATTTGCTGCAATTGTTTTACCCTTATTTTATCCTCAAGAGATAAGCAAATCCACAGCTAACAGGGTAAGCACATATGAAAATCACCGTTTCTTTTTTCCGCCATTTATTTTTACTGCTATTTATTGTAGCCCTTACGCTTGTTGCACAGCAGCAAACGGACTACGCCTCGTTAATTCATCAGGGCTTGCAATTGCAAAAACAGCATAAATACGACGAGGCCAAAAAACTCTTCCGGCAGGCCGTCAAACTGAACAAAGAAAAGAAACGCGCCTATTTTGCCTTGGCCCGTTTGAACATGGAACAGCATAAATGGCCTTTGTCCAAGCCATGGCTGGACAAAGTGCTGGATAAATCGCCTGAAAATAAAGAAGCTCGCTACCTGATGGCCATCTGCTACCGCGAAGACGCGCTCAATCGCGATCAGATAACACGCCGAATTCTGCAGCACAACGCGCGTAAGCATTTCGAAACGGTTGTAAGTCAGGATTCTTCTTATAAAAACGTTTTATATGAATACAGCCTGCTCTACCGTAATGAATATGAATTTGAACAGGCCATCGATTTATGTTTGGCTCAACTGCGCCGCAAACCGTTTTTACAGGAAGCGCGTTATCTGATTTTTCGATTATATGACAGCTTTTTGTACCACGGCGGCGAAAGCGCGCTTAATGTTTTTAAAAATACGGATGACTATCAAATTAATTGGCTCAAAAAGCGCCGCTCGGATTATGACCGCTATTTTTTAGGGGAAAAATACCGCCGCATCGGTAAACTGGCTTCTGCCGATTCCATTTTTACTGCTTTATTGGCCAAACCGCTGCACTTTTCCAAGACGCCCATACGCCTTTCACAAGTGCGCTTGTACTACCAGATGGGACAGCCTAAAAAAGCGGAAGCAAAATACTGGGAAGCCATCGACAACTTACACTCGGTCTTTGAACAACGCTTTATTTTTGACGATACCAAGTTCATTATGTCCGATCAGGATTTGCGGGTTTCCTTCCGCAGTATTCAGCAAATTAAAGATTTTTACCATCGTTTCTGGGAACGGAAAAATCCGTTGAACAGCCTGGATATCAACCTGCGCATGGCCGAGCACTACCGGCGGCTTATTTACGCCGAAAAAGAGTACATTTACGACGGCATCCGCCATGCGCTATATAATCCGGACCTTCTGGGAGTTCTGCACCTGCCCGAGGCTTTTAAACTCAATCATAAGTTTAATCATAAAGGGCTCATCTACATCCGCTATGGCGAACCGGACGATATCATCCGCCAGACGGAAATGGGCATGGCCGCCAATGAATCATGGTTGTATAAAGCCACCGATTACAATCCGCGCATCGTATTTCATTTCGAGATTGCCCGCCACGCCCCGCCCGCAGACTGGCAATTAGTGCCTCTGCCCACCGATCCGCGCATGCTGGAGAGCCGTTTGGGTTGGGACAAAGACCTGGATCGCTACTATATGGCCAAAGACGCCCTGGATCAGACGGCCATCCGCCACGAATTGGAGACAAAAGCGGCTAAAGTTACCTCTGCCGCCTTACAAAAGGAGCGTTCCACATGGACGCATAAACGCGATATCATTCCTTTAAAAATTAAGGTTGCCAATTTTTACGGGCCCGATTTCGAAAATAATTTTCAGATTTTTCTCGCTGTATCCGCTAAATCGTTCAAAGCGAAGCATGAAAATAAAAATCGGCAGTTTCATCTGCAGTTCGGGATTGCTGTTTATGACAGCGGTTGGCACAAAATTTACAAGACCATAAAGTTGCGTACCCTGACTATGGCGCAACTGACCGATTCCGGCAGTTCGGCAGCCGCTTACTGGTTCCGTTTTAAAACCCCGCTGAACCAATGTTACGCCGCCGCACACGTAAAGGATCTGGACAGCAAACGAATTGGCGGTAAAAAATTCCGTATCCGCTACAAATCCGCCCCGCAGAACCGTTTGGCCATAAGCGATTTACTGCCGGCCTATGCCATCGAACCGACCGGCGGGAAGGGGCCTTTTACGCTGCACGGTTTGCAAATTCTACCCAGCGTGGATAACGACTTTACCAAAGACAAACCGCTGCATCTTTATTTTGAGATATACAACTTACAGTTAGTGCAAAATCAAAGCCGTTACCGCATCAAACAAACCGTCGAGCCGCTCAAAAAGAGCGGTGGATTTCTGTCGGGCTTATTCGGTGGAAAGGCGCAGAGCGCCATTTCCATTACCAAAGACCAGCAGGGCGCCTCGGCCGTTTCCTATGAATACTCGGCTTTTGATTTTAGCTCGCTTAACTCCGGCGATTACAGGCTGACCATCGATGTAGAGGATTTGAATTCCGGCGCCAAAGCCAGCGGCGAAACGGTTTTGCATTTGAAATGAATACTTATTTTAAATGATGGAAAATCTGTATTCATGACCATGACGTTTATCGTTAAGCGTTAACGTTAAGCGAAAAAATTAACACGAACAACGCTTGACAAATACAACATACCCGGTTTTACCGGAATCGATCTTCGTCACTTTAGTGTTTAGCGTGGCAATCTCGTCCTCCTTGCCCTCATATTCTTTTGAACCCTTCCGCTTATTCTCTTAAATTAACGATTCGACACAAATAAGAAATTGGCCATGCTGCAAATACAAAACCTGACATACTCCGTGGGCGAACGCCATATTTTGCGCGATATTTCATGGACGATTCCTTCCGGCAGGCGTATCGCCCTGATCGGCGCCAACGGCGCGGGCAAGACAACGCTGCTGCGCTTAATCACCGGTCAGCTTCCCCCGGTCAGCGGACAGTTTATCCGGCCGCGGGATTTCTCCGTCGGTTACCTGCCGCAGGAAGAGATTTCTTTTGGGAAAGGTTCCATTCTGCATCTGGCGATGGAAGGCCGCCGGGAATTGCTGGAAATTTTTGACCAAATGCAGGAAATCCACGACGCCCTTGAACAATCGTCAACTCACAATGAGGCCTTAATCCGTCGTCTGGGCGATTTAGAGCACCAATACAGTCAATTGGGCGGATACGAACTGGAATATCAGGCCAAAAAAATTCTTTCCGGTCTGGGCTTCAGCGAAAACGATTTTCAACGTTCCCTCGCCAATTTTAGCGGCGGCTGGCGTATGCGCGTCTATTTGGCGCGTATCCTCTTACAACAGCCCGATCTCCTGTTGCTCGATGAGCCTACCAATCATCTGGATTTATCTTCGCTGGAATGGATTGAAAATTATCTGCGCACCTTTACCGGCAGTATGATTATCGTTTCGCACGACCGTTTTTTTATCGACCGGCTGGCGCAGGAAATCGCCGAATTGCAGAATGGACGACTGACCGTCTATTCCGGCAATTACCGTTTTTACGAAAAACAAAAAGCATTGAACGAAGAACATTTAATCCAGCGTTACATGCAGCAGCGGGAAGAACGCCAGCGGCTGGAGAAGTTCATCAACCGTTTCCGCTACAAAGCCACCAAAGCGGCGCAGGTACAAAGCCGCATTAAACAGTTGGAAAAAATGGAGCACATCGAGCTGCCTCCCGGCAGTAAAACCATCTCCTTTAAAATCAAAGCCGATAGCCCCAGCTACAAAGATGTGCTGCACATAAAAAATCTGTGGTTCCGTTACGATGATGATTGGGTTTTACAGGATATCAATCTGGATATGTACAGCGGTGAAAAGATTGCTTTAGTAGGCGTAAACGGCGCCGGCAAGACCACGCTCACCCGTCTGATTTCCGGTGAATTACAAGCTCAGCGCGGGCAATTAGTCTTAGGTGAACGCGTACATGTCAGCTATTATGCGCAGCATCAAATCGATACGCTGAATCTGAATAATACCATCATGGACGAAGTGGCGGCTACCGCCGCCGAGAGCTTTCGCAGCCAGTTGCGCGATATTTTAGGCGTTTTCCAGTTTAGCGGCGACGATACACAAAAAATTGTAGGCGTGCTGTCCGGCGGCGAAAAAGCGCGCGTTTCGCTGGCTAAAATCATCCTTTCCCCTTGTAATTTTTTAATCATGGACGAGCCTACCAACCATCTGGATTTAGCTTCTAAAGAAGCGTTGGAGCAAGCCTTGCAGGATTACGACGGCACGTTGCTGCTTATTTCGCACGACCGCTATTTTTTAGACAAGCTGGTCGATCGTGTGATAGAGATTGACGACGGCCGGCTTCATGAATACGCCGGTAATTACAGCATTTACCTTAACCGTAAAAACGAAGTAGCAGTCCTGCGCGAAAACGCCGCCGCTCCTGCGGAAAGCAAATTATCCACTCAAAAGAAAAACAAAGAGCAAAAGCGCAAAGAGGCCGAAGCGCGCAACGCCATCAGTAAGGAGCGCCGCCGCCTGCAAACGATCATCGACGGATTGGAAGCTGATATCGAACAGTTGGAGCAGCGTAAAATGCAAACAGAACAAGCTCTGGCCGATCCGGCTGTTTACCAAAATCCCCAACAGGCCGCCGAAATGAACAAAACTTACCGGCAAATCCAGGTTGAATTACAAGACAAAGAAGCCCTTTGGGAACAGGCGCACTTAGAATTAGAGGATCTTTTAACCAGGCTTGCCAAAATTTAGACAAAACACGCAAACTCGTTCGTCATCAAAATGAGGAACTTAATTCGTCATTGGTTATTCGTAATTATTTAGCAACTTTCCCATGATTTTTTCGTTTTTTTTGAGTATAATTGCAAAGAATGAAAAATGATTAGGAATCAGGAACTGGGAACTGGGAATTGGAAACTTGAGCGACCAGTAATTCGAATGTCTCAACAACCCAATAACTAAGCAACTAAATAACTCAACAACTAAACCACTAAACCGCGCTCCAATTACAGCACAAAAATCTTTGGAGATACTACTATGAACAATTTCGATATTTCTCAGGCAATGACCATCAAACTGCCGGCCGAACTGCCGCCTAAAAAAGAGTTTGCAGCGGGCATCCGCCGGGCGCCCAGCCGCGGATTTAATCTGACTAAAAACGAAACCGTCACCGCCCTGAAAAACGCCCTGCGTTACATTCCGGAAGAACTGCACGAAGAATTGGCGCCGGAGTTTTTGGAAGAACTGCGCACCCGCGGACGCATTTACGGCTACCGCTTCCGTCCGGAAGGCCGCATTTATGGTAAAGCGGTAGACGAGTACAAAGGCATTTTGGAGGCCCGCGCCCTGCAGGTGAATATCGACAATAATCTGGACTTCGATGTGGCCCTGTATCCGTATGAACTGGTGACCTACGGCGAAACCGGACAGGTATTCCAAAACTGGATGCAATATTTGCTCACTAAAAAATATCTGGAAATCATGCAGCCCAATCAGACGCTGGTCATCCAGTCCGGCCATCCGTTAGGGCTGTTCCCTTCCCACGAAATGGCCCCGCGCGTCATTAACACCAACGGCTTAATTGTCGGTCAGTGGGACAATCCAGAGCATTTTAAAAAACTGGCCGCCATGGGCGTTTCCAATTACGGTCAGATGACCGCCGGCGGCTGGATGTACATCGGGCCGCAAGGTATTGTGCACGGCACCTATATCACGCTGCTCAATGCCGGCCGCCAATACCTGGGTATCCCGGAAGATAAGGATTTAAACGGCGTTTTTTTTGTAACATCCGGACTGGGCGGCATGTCCGGCGCTCAGGCCAAGGCGGTAGAAATCGCCGGCGGCATCGGCGTGATTGCCGAGGTGGACTACAGCCGCATCGAAACGCGCAAAACACAGGGCTGGGTCAGCGAAGTTTCCGATAATCTGGAACAAATCGCCGCCTGGATGCAAAAGTACAAAAAAGCGGGTAAGGCCGTTTCTATCGCCTACCACGGCAACGTGGTTGATTTGCTGGAATATTTGGATGAACACAACATCGCAGTGGAACTGCTGTCCGATCAAACTTCCTGCCACGCCGTGTACGAAGGCGGCTACACGCCGGCCGGAGTGACCTTTGAAAAAGGCCGACAGTTAATTAAGAACGATCCGCAAAAGTTCAAAAAGCTGGTGGACGACTCGCTGCGCCGCCATTTTCTCGTATTAAAACGCTTAACCGACAAGGGCGGCCATTTCTGGGATTACGGCAACAGCTTTATGGCTTCTGTGTTTGAGGCCGGAGAAACGGCCATCGCAAAGAACGGACGCGACACCAGCGAAGGGTTCATATGGCCTTCCTATGTGGAAGATATCATGGGCCCCATCTGCTTTGACCGTGGTTTCGGGCCCTTCCGCTGGGTTTGCCTGAGCGGCAAGGATTCCGATCTGCACAAAACCGACCAGGCGGCCATGGCCTGCATCGACCCGCAACTAAGCTCCCTGCACCGCGATAATTACCATTGGATCGCCACCGCCGAACAGAACAAATTAGTGGTGGGCACCAAAGCGCGCATCCTTTATGCCGACGAAGAAGGCCGCGTTAAAATTGCCTTGAAGTTTAACGAAATGGTGCGCAAAGGGGAAATCGGGCCGGTGATCATCGGCCGCGACCATCACGACACGGGCGGAACGGACTCGCCCTTCCGAGAAACGGCCAATATTTACGACGGCAGCCGCAGCAGCGCCGATATGTCCGTACACTGTTTTGGCGGCAACATCGCCCGCGGTATGACGCTGGTTGTGCTTTCCAACGGAGGCGGCGTGGGCATCGGCCGGGCCTCTAACGGCGGCAACGGCATCGTTTTGGACGGCAGCGAAAAGGTGGATACCGTGCTCAAATTAGGCCTCTCCTGGGATGTGATGGGCGGCGTGGCGCGACGCAACTGGGCGCGTAACCAACCGGCCATGCAAACTGTGGCGCAATGGAATAAAAAACATCAGGGAAAAGGTCACATCACGATGCCGTTTATCCCTAAAGAGGGGCTGGTGGAAAATCTGGTAAATGACATGTGGGATGAATAATATTTCCCGCAATCCAAATAAAACAGATCATCGCACCATTATTGCGGTTTTTGCGAATATAAAATTTGATGCGCGTGTTCAATTTTTTTGAATCATTATGGATAAAAGGAGGCTGCCATGATGCGTACATCCGTTATCTTTCTCGTTTTGTTTTTTCTCGGCGTTCATTCCGTATTTGCCCATCCCGGACAGGTGGTCAAATCCTTTCCGCTGCAACAGCGCTTCGCTACCGGCTTAACTTTTGACGGACAACATCTCTGGCTGGCCGACTACCATGAAGATAAACTGGTACAAATCGACCCGGCCAGCGGAAAAATTCTCAAAAAAGTCCCCTCTCCCGGATTCTGGCCCGCCGGTCTGGCCTGGGACGGAGACTATTTGTGGAACATCGACGCCAAACAAAAAAAGATTTTTCAGGTAGATCCCATAGACGGCCATGTGCGCCGGGTAATTGATTCTCCCACCGATTTTCCCGGGGGCTTAACCTGGGACGGTCATACTCTGTGGCTGAGCGATTCCAAACAGCACAAGATCATCCGCCTCGACCTGAGCGACGGAACGGCGGTGCAAAAATTTGAGGCTCCTTCACGGCGGCCGCAGGGTTTAACCTTTGACGGCGTCTATCTGTGGTGCGCCGACCGCTACCGCGATGAATTGTACATGATCGATCCGGCCAGCGGCGCAGTGATTGTCATTTTGAACGCCCCCGGTCCCTATGCCCGCGGAATGGCCTGGGACGGGCAGTACCTATGGAATGTGGATTACCAGCGCGATTCGCTTTATCAGATTATCCGCAAAGATGATCAGCGCTACAAGCTGTCGGATTTGCGCACGGCACGAGTGGATTTCACCCACGAACTTACCGCTTACGGCAACGGACGGGTCACCTCACTGCACACCTATATCGCCATTCCACAAAACTTGCCGCAACAAAAAATCAAAAGGATTAGCTTCTCCCCGAAAGCACAGAGCACCGTGAAGGACCGCTGGGATCAACCGCTGGCTGTATTTGAGCATTACAATATTGGAAACAATCAGACCGTGACGGATAAAATGCAGGTGGAAGTGGAAATCAATGCCATCCGCTATTTTATTTTCCCCGATGAAACCGGCACGCTGAACGACATTCCCACCGACATCCGCGAGCGTTATACAGCCGACGGCAGTAAATACGATATTCATAATCCCTATATTCAAAAACTGGCAAAACAAATCGTCGCCGGTGAACAGAATCCCTATTGGATGGCGCGGCGTATTTTCGATTATGTACGCAATCATCTGGAGTACAAACTGGAAGGCGGTTGGAATTCGGCTCCGGTAGTTTTGAAGCGCGGTACGGGTTCCTGTTCTGAGTATACTTTTAGTTTTATCGCCCTGGCGCGGGCCGCCGGATTACCGGCACGCTATGTGGGCGCCATTGTGGTGCGCGGCGACGATGCCAGCATGGACGATGTCTTCCACCGCTGGCCGGAAATTTATCTGCCAAACTACGGCTGGATCCCCATCGATCCCCAAGGCGGCGATAAGCCCTCGCCACGCAATCAGGCCATGAATATCGGCAACCTGCCCAATCGTTTTTTGATTACCACGCACGGCGGCGGCGATTCAAAATATCTGGGCTGGTATTACGATTACAACGAACGCTACGAAAGTGATCCTCAGGTAAAAGTGAACATCGAGACCTTTGCGGAATGGGAACCGCTAATAAAATGAACAATGATAAAGGATAAAAGAATTATGGATTATAGTTCTTTTTATGAATAACTACTATCTTTAGATAGTGGGTGATGAAATCCAAACAATAACGGGCTTTAGCCCTAA
>CAZIBE010000134.1:0-9014 GCA_964536685.1 uncultured Calditrichaceae bacterium
CATAATTTACAATAACTTGGGACACCTTTCATCTTTTTTACTTTAGATATTTAGGATACAATTGTAATTTTACAGGAGATTAAGAATGAATTTCAAAGCAATAGCCCTGCTTATAGTTTTTGCATCCTCGATGTTATGGGCGCAGGTGGTTACCACCGCCCCTACCTACGCCACAGAAAATGATGAAATTGTCGTTTATTTCCATGCCGACCGCGGCGATCAGGGGTTGATGGGCTATAGCGGCGACGATGTTTACGCGCATACCGGCGTGATAACGGATCAAAGCAACGGCGCCTGGGTATATGTTAAAACTAACTGGCTGGAAAATACAGCGGAAACTAAATTAACGCGCCTGAGTACGGATTTATGGAAATTGAATATAGGAAATCCGCACGCCTACTACGGTGTGCCGATGGGTGAAAAAATACTGAAATTAGCTTTTGTCTTTCGCAATGCGGATGGTTCGCGCACCGGACGCGATGACGGCGGCGCCGATGTTTTTTATACGTTGTATGAATCGGGCATCACCGCTGTTTTTATTCAACCGGAAGTTAATTTGAAATTCGGCGATGCGCAGCGCACGCCTGTTTTTTTAAATCCAACGGATACACTGCACATTCAATGTTCGGCGGCGGCCATCGGCACGGCCATCGATTCGCTGTTTCTGTTAATAAATAATAATACCGTCGTACAAACGGCCGATACGGTGCTGCATTACACCTTTGACGCAGCCGGCTATGGCGGTAATACATGGATTACAACGGTAGCGCTGGGTAGCGGCGGCTTGCGTGATACGCAATCGATTTTTGTGATCGTTAAAACGCCGCCGCAGGAAGCGCAGTTAGCGCCCTGGAAACAGGACGGCATTAATTATGACAGCTACACATCGGTTACCCTTTCCCTTTTTGCACCGCATAAACAATTTGTTTACGTCATTGGTGATTTTAATGACTGGAAAGTGGACGAGTCCTATAAAATGTACCGTGATTCGGTGGATGCCTCTACCACTCATTACTGGATTACCTTAGACGGTTTATCGCCGGGAGTGGAATATGCCTATCAGTATTTGGTGGACGGCGAGATACGCATTGCCGATCCCTACGCCGATAAAATTTTGGATCCATGGAACGATCAATACATTTCTTCCGCAACCTATCCCGGGCTGAAAGCCTATCCCGAGGGGAAGACGGATCAAATCGTTTCCGTATTTCAAACCGCTCAGGAGACTTTTAACTGGCGGGCTGCCGGTTATCATCGTCCGGCCCAACAGGACTTGGTTATTTACGAGCTTTTAATCAGGGATTTTATCGCTGCGCATGATTATGCCACGCTAACGGACACGCTGGATTATTTGCAGAACCTGGGTGTTAATGCCATCGAACTAATGCCTGTAAATGAGTTCGATGGCAACGAAAGCTGGGGCTACAATCCAGATTTTTATTTTGCCCCGGATAAATATTACGGTCCAAAAAATGATTTTAAACGTTTCATCGATGCCTGTCATGAGAGAGGAATTGCCGTTATAATGGATATGGTTCTGAACCACTCCACCGGGCAATCGCCTTTTGTGCGTTTGTATAACGAAGGCATATCTGGCAAGCCCACGCCCGATAATCCCTGGTTCAATGTGGAATCCCCGAATCCAAGCTACAGTTGGTTTTACGATTTTAATCATGAAAGTCCAGAGACTCAAAAATTAGTAGATCGAATTAATAGCTATTGGCTGACGGAGTATAAAATTGATGGATTCCGTTTTGATTTTACCAAGGGTTTTACCAATAAACCGGGCGACGGATTGGCCTATGACGCCAGCCGAATTCAGATTCTGGAACGCATGGCGGACGCCATCTGGAGCGTTGAAGACAGCGCCTATGTTATTTTGGAACATCTAACGGATAACAGCGAAGAAGTCGTTTTGGCTAATTACGGTATGCTTTTGTGGGGTAATACGAATTATAATTACAACGAGGCCACCATGGGTTACAATGATGGCGGTAGGTCGGATTTTAGCTGGGGCTACTACGGCACGCGCGGCTGGGCGCAGCCCAATCTGGTTACCTATATGGAGAGCCACGATGAAGAACGGCTGATGTATAAAAACCTTACTTACGGCAACAGTTCCGGCGCTTACAGCGTTAAAGATCTTTCCACGGCTCTGAATCGCATGAAACTGGCCGGGGCCTTCTTTTTTACGTATCCCGGCCCTAAAATGGTTTGGCAATTCGGTGAGTTGGGCTATGAAATTTCCATTGAGACCAACGGCCGCACAGGCAACAAACCGCTGCACTGGGAATATTTTCAGGACATTAACAGAAACAAGCTCTACAAAACCTGGGCGGCGTTGCTTAAATTGCGAAAAGAAAATGAAGTTTTCCGCAGCGCTAACACAACGGTGGCCTTAAGCGTGAGCGGCGCTGTAAAAAGAATAAATCTCTCTCATGCAACCATGAATGTCAGCATCATCGGTAATTTTGATGTTAGCGAACGCAGCGCCGATCCTAATTTTCAGCATACAGGCCAATGGTTCGATTATTTTAGCGGAGACACACTCACTGTCAGCGATGTGCATGCCAGCGTTGCTCTTACTCCAGGGGAATTTCATATTTATACCGATAAAAAATTAGAAACGCCGGAACAGGGGATTTTGACGGGCATCAACGAACGCAATTTGCATCAGCCGCAGGTTTTCCGTTTGGAGCAAAACTACCCTAATCCTTTCAATCCGGTTACCGCTATTAGTTATCAGCTGTCAGCTACCAACAGGGTGCATTTAACTGTTTACAATACTTTGGGGCAGGTAGTAAAAGAATTAGTAAACGAAACACAGCCAGCGGGCGCTTACACCGTTAAATTTGACGGCAAGGGTCTGGCCAGCGGGATTTATTTGTATCGCTTACAGGCCGGCGATTATATGGCGGTAAAGCGGATGCTTCTGATTAAATAAACTTCCCTTGCGAAGCCTTATTGGCTTCGTAAGGATTTTTTTAGGTTGAGCGGCCGAACAGCACGGTATATTGAAACGAATTCTTAGCTCATATTTTAATATATCTCCATATTCTTACTCTCACCCTTACTCACAAAACTTAGATTAAGAGTAAGAGGAAAGAGAAAGAGAAGAATGGGGTTCATGTTCTAAGACACGTTCTTTCTCCTACTCTCGCTCTCACTCTTACTCTCAGAAGGTAGATTAAGAGTAAGAGGAAAGAGAAAGAAAAGAGTGTAAAGGGATATTTTTTTTCAAGAAATGGTTGCTCTGTGACTGCAGTCACATAATTTATTGTAAATATTTGTTTTAATATACTATCTTCTTTCTTTAATCAAACCAAGAAAACAATGTTTATATTTGAAAACTGGCAAATAAGCGAAATCCTGGATGATATCATTCTGGGACGCGGCGTAAAACGCGCGGTTCATGATCTGGAATATGACGGAAATATTTTTACCGATCTGTTTATCCAGCGATTGCGCCTATATAAATATCGTCCTATGACGGTGGCCGATGTGTCCATTGAAAGTGGACTGCGTGCCCCGGCTTTTTTAATTGACGGCAAAACGGCTATATTTGGCTATGTGTTTTGGGAGGTGTTTTCCGATAAGTATAAACGTAAGCTATGGGGTTCGGTGGTGCGTAATGAAAAAGGAGATTGGAAATACACATTAACCGGAAACAGCTCACAGACCGTATTTGTAAACCTTACCGCTTTGGAAGAAATCGATATCTACTATCTGTCTTAATCAGGTTGATTTTTCGGATGCAGGTTCAACATGCACGGAAATAAAGCTGTTCCCGCCTAAAAAATCTTTTAAACGATGTTCCACCTCGGTGGCGATATCGTGCGCCTCCACGATATTTAGTGAGCGCGCGACCTTAATGTGCAGTTCAACGGCAATGCTGTTACCGATGCGTCGCGTACGTAAATTATGCGGATTGTTAACACCGGGGACTCCCAGCACAATATTTAAAATCTGTTGATTTTTTTCTTCATCAAGAGAGGCCTCCAGCAATTCATTCATACCACTGATAAACGAACGGACGGCAAATTGCAGCACCCATAATCCTACCAGAGTAGCGGTAATGGCATCCAAAATGCTCCATTTATCGCCCAGCAAAATAGCGCCGCCAACGCCAATGGATACGGCCAGCGATGAAAGCGCATCGGAGCGGTGATGCCAGGCGTTGACTTTAACGGCGTTACTGTCAATTTTATTGGCGATGCGGATGGTGTACCGGTACATACCTTCTTTGATGAACACGGATATTAGTGCAATCCAAAAGGCCAGCGCATCGGGCACACGCGGCCAGGTTCCCTGACCAGCCTGGATAAGCAGGTAAAGGCCTTCCCCTAAAATTGCTAAAGAGGCCAGCACCAGAATAAAAGCGATACCGACGGCAGAAAGCGTTTCAAATTTACCGTGACCGTAGTGATGACCTTTATCTACCGGGCGGGAAGCGTAGTGAACGCCGGCGATGACGGCCATATCGGTTAAAAGGTCGGAAAAGGAATGGATGGCATCAGCGATTAAGGCGGCACTGTGGCCTAAAATTCCGGCGGCAAATTTGATGGCGCTGAGCGTCAGGTTCCAAAAAATTCCGCTTACGGCGGAACGAATAGCCCTGCTCTTGCGCAGAGCATCATCCTGAATAATTTCCGTCAAATTTGTAGAACTCCAAAAATAAAAAAGTCAGGCCAAATCGTGTTCGCTGAAAACCAGCGCCTGAAAGCGATAAATCTCTGTGCTTTTATCCTTCCAGCAGTCACCGTCTAATCCGGCCTTGTGGCAGGTTTCGGTTAAAAAAGTTGGCACGTCCCAGCCGTATTCTGTTGCTACCTGGGGCAGAAGAAGTCCCTCGAAAGGCGGCTGTTTAATCAGCAGACCGTCACGCCCGATCTTTATCTCATCAATGCTTTCCACGCGCTGCAGCGGTGTTAATACGGAAATTTCAATATCGATCTTGTCCACCTGATCCGCTGTAACCGGCGGGAAGCGGGGATCGTTAAAGGCCGCAGAAATAGCTAAATCCTGAATAGCCTCCTGCAGAGATTTAAGGCCCACTACATAGCCGATACAGCCGCGCAGACGGCCATCGATGTGCAGCGTAACAAAGGCGCCGGTTTTGGTTTTAAGATTTTCAGAAAAAAAAGGCTGCTTGTTGATTTTTTCGTCTTTAAGAAATCTTTGAACGGTATTACGCGCCAATCCTAGCAGGAAATTTTTTTCTTCATTTGTTAATTGAAAGGCCATGATGCACTCCCTTGTGTTTTACAAAACAATTTAATACTAAAAGGACTGTTAAGAAAGTTTTAAATTTGTTTACTGGCCAGTAAATCTTTAAAATCCCAAGAAATGTGTTGCTTAAGTTAATAGTTTCCTCTGCAATACCTTTACTCTTGTTCGTTTTCTTCATGTTTTTTCAGATATATTTATTTGGTAACAGAAGAAAGAGCGGGAGAAGGGATAAAAGAGGAAAAGGAATAAGGTTAAACTAATGGCAGGGACATGGTGATTCACGCAAATTAACACAGGCCCTCAATTATTAATATGATAAAAACGAAAATATGAGAAATATACAAACAGCCTTAAAAGAACATTTTGGTTTTGCTGGATTTCGCGGCCTGCAAGAGGAAATTGTCCGGCATATTTTGTCCGGACGCCATGCGCTGGTTATTATGCCCACGGGTTCGGGCAAATCATTACTGTACCAGCTGCCTGGCCTTTTACTTCCGGATTTAACGCTGGTTATCTCACCCCTCATTGCCCTGATGAAGGATCAGGTGGATCAAATGAAGGCGAAAGGGATTGACGGCACGTTCATAAATTCTTCTCTGGGTAAAAAGGAGCGGGAAAAGCGTTACAGGGACGTGCAGGAGGGGAACTACAAAATATTGTATGTCACTCCGGAACGTTTTCGCAAACAGGAATTTGTGGACATTTTAAGTAAACGCAGCATCAGTTTACTGGCTGTGGACGAGGCGCATTGCATCAGTCAGTGGGGGCATGATTTTCGTCCCGATTATACGCGCTTGAAAGATTTCCGTAAACTCATGGGCAATCCCACAACGGTTGCTTTAACGGCCACGGCCACGCCGCAGGTGCAACAGGACATCATCAGACAATTGGGATTAGACCAGCGGGAAGTTAGAATGTTTCACCAGGGTATCGAACGTCCCAATCTTTTTTTGGCTGTCAGCGATTTGTGGGGCGACGACGAAAAAATCCGGTCTATCAAAAAAATTGTAAAAGAGCATCCCGGTTCGGGCATTATTTACTTTGCCCTGATCAAAGATTTAATGCAGATGAGCGAGCGCCTGTTTGCCGAAGGCGTCAAACATTTGGTTTATCATGGCGATTTACCGAATGAAAAACGCAAGGCGGTGCAAAACCGGTTTATGCGCGGCCGCAATCAATTGGTGCTGGCCACCAACGCCTTTGGCATGGGCGTGGATAAAGAGGACATCCGCTTTGTAATTCATGCCCAGATTCCAGGCTCGCTGGAAGCGTACTATCAGGAAATCGGTCGGGCAGGTCGCGACGGTAAGCCCTCGTTGTGTCATCTTCTATATGACGAGCAGGATTTGAATATCCACATGGAGTTTATGAAGTGGAACAATCCTTCGGCGGAATTTTATCACCGCGCCTACAATTTGTTGCTGAGCGAAGCGGAGCGTGTAAACGGCGAGGGTCTGGAATATTTTAAGGAACAGTTGACCTTTAAAAACAGGCGCGACCACCGGGCGGAAACGGTTTTAAACATTCTGGACCGCTGGGGCGTAACAGAAGGCAATGTGGAAGCGAAAAACATCCGCGTGGTTGCCCCGCTACCGGAGCGCTTACTTGATCAGCAATATTTAGATCAAAAATTGAAAAACGAACAGATGAAGCTGTATAACATGATGCAGTACGCCAAATTAGAAACTTGCCGTAAAGCCTTTATTCATGAATATTTCGGCATAGAACATCCGCAGAAATGTATGGCCTGTGATAATGATTTAAAGAAATGAGAGTTCGCGGTTAGGTGAGAGTTTTAACGGATTTTCTCCCGGGATACCGGAGTAAGATTGGGGACAAGGTAAGACTGAAAAATGTAAAATCTCCGCCGGGATTTTTGCTTTAATAAGATAATATGCAACGCTTTGTTTTGCCCGCTCTGATCGGGCGTCCAGACGCCGGGAAACAACTAACTCTGCAACACCATCCTTTGAGTTCTTGTAGTAATAACCAAAAAAAACGCGGAACGTTTGGGCGCTCCGCGTGTAAAAAAAATTTAAAAATCAGGCCGCTTTCTCGCGCATACCTTTTTTCATCCAGCCCTTAATTAACCATAATATTACCGGAGAAGAAATGGCGATTAAGCCGTAAATGAACCACATGGTGCCGGAATGAATTTCCATGTTGGTTTCCGGTTTCGGCACATAGGTGGCGATAAAATAGCCGGAATAGAGGCCGGTGAGCACTTTGGTTAAAAACCAAGGTAACTGGCCGATGCCCATGTAAGCGCCGGTTTTACCTTCCGGAGCGATTTCGGCAATCCACTGTAAAAAGCGCGGTTGCCACATGGCTTCGCCGACGGACATAATCAGTACGTATGTTAAAAACAGATACATATTCGGGCCGACGGCCAGCAAAAAGGTGGGCGCCGCCATGACCAGTGTGCCCAGTATCATCATTTTGTAGATGTTGGCCCGGGCCGTTAAACCGGCCACAATGGGAGCTAACACAAAGATCAAAATAGGATTGATATTAGAGAAAAATTCAAAGTAATGGCTTACCACCGAACCGTGAAAAGCGCGGTCTAAATAGTAAGGCAGGGTTAGCCAGTTGTGGGCAAAAAGCGTTTGCACGGGAATCAATGCGAAAATAAAAACAACAAAACGGATGTCGCGGAAAGGATGATCCGGACGTTTTCGCAAAAATTCCCAGACGCCTCCCGCAAAGGAGATGCCCAGCAGAACAATAGCTGCCTCTGCGTTAAAATTGATATTATGATTTAAAACAGCGCCCAACAAAACAGCTGAGAGCACGATCAGCACAGACCAAACGGCCAACGGCAGGTTGTTAAGCTTCTCTTCAGGTTTTGCTTCTTCTTTTGGTTCGTCATTCTTACCGGCCGCTTCGTTCATTTCGGTGGTTTCACGGGCGATTTGTTCAACAGCTTTTTGATCGGTTTTCTTTGTGAGAACAAAAGCGGTAATGGCCAGCGAGCCGAAAGTGAGAATGGCGTATAGCCAAAAAACGGCCGGCAAGCCGTTCGGCGGGAAAATATTCTCGAAATGATGGCGCGTTAAGGGAGAAATAAAGCCGGAGAAAAAGGCGCCTAAATTCATTAATCCGTAAATAACGGCGTATCCCATGGCCGCGGTTTGAGGGTTGGTGTAGCGCTTTATACCCGCATAGCTGGCCGGCTGATACAAACCATAACCGACAACCATTAAAAACAATCCGGCAATCATGGTGAAAAACATGGGCGATCCAAGGCCGTGTCCCAACGGCGCCGTGCCGGAAAAGGCTACCATCGCGCGTCCGATGAACATGACCAGGAAAGCCAGAATCAAAGAGAGGCGAATGCCGATTTTATCGGAAACGCCGCCCAAGATGAGCATCGCGAAGGTGATTCCGCCGGTTACAAAACTGTAAACCCAACCAGCCTGCGGATCGGTCAGGGCCACATTTTCCGAACAGTATTTACCTAAGATGGTCAGAATGCCAAAATAGACCAGCCCTTCGATGATATAGGGAACATTAATGCCCCACAGAGCTTTGGGCGCTTTGACAAAAGCCACAAAAGTTTCGCCCAATTCCGTAAAAGCGTCGCTAACGACCTGACCCAGCGTCTTCTTTTCCGTTGTTTCGTTCTTAAGTTCTTCCATAAACAAATCCTCTCAGTTACAGATTAAAAAATATAATTTACAAAGAAAAATGTTTCTGAGAAAATTAATTTTGGCGCAAAAACAACTAAATAAATCAAAGCTGTCCTAAATAAATATAAATAGATTAATTCATGTTGTTTCTGTAGA
>CAZIBE010000135.1:0-8934 GCA_964536685.1 uncultured Calditrichaceae bacterium
CGTTTGGTTAAATAATCCACCTTATACGCTGGTCCAGTTTTTGGGGTCCAATATATTAGTATAAAAGATAATTCTTCTAAAGTCGGTAAAAATTTACCTTGAGCCACAATTTCTAAATTCTTTCGGTTGTTTTTGGTCAACAACAGAGGCAAAAAGTAAATTGCATTTAATGCCCCCCAAACGATAAAAGTCCAGTTAGCGCCGTGCCAAAATCCGCTAACTATGAAAATGATAAAAGTATTTCTAACTTTCATCCAGGTTCCGCCGCGACTGCCGCCTAATGGTATATAAAGATAATCTCTGAACCAGGTTGAGAGTGAAATATGCCAACGCCTCCAAAATTCGGCGATATCTCTTGAAAAGTATGGGAACGCAAAATTTCTCATTAAGTTAAACCCAAAAAGTCTTGCCGTGCCTATGGCTATATCAGAATAGCCTGAGAAATCACCATAGATTTGAAAAGTAAAAAACAAAACACCTAATACTAATGTGCTGCCCGTATAGTCGGCTGAATTATTAAAAATTAAATTTGCATATTTAGAACAATTATCGGCAATAACTATTTTCTTGAATAATCCCCAAAGTATTTGCCGCATACCGTCAACGGCTTTGCTATACTGAAAAGTTCGTTTAGCGTAAAATTGGGGCAATAGATGTGTTGCTCTTTCAATTGGACCAGCTACTAATTGCGGAAAGAAACTCACAAATGCGGAAAATGCTATAAAATCTCTTGTTGGCTCAAGTTTTCGTTTGTAAACATCAATGCTATAACTCAATGTTTGGAACGTATAAAAGCTAATACCAACAGGTAATATGATATTTAAGGAGCTTGATTTTATCTCTGTCCCAAAAAATGAAAAGGCTGTTATAAAGTTGTCCAAAAAGAAGTTGTAATACTTAAAGAAGCCAAGAAATCCAAGGTTCACGATTATACTTGTCCAAAGTAAAGCCTTTCTTTTTGTTTTATCTTCTGCTTTCGCAAGTCCAAGCCCAACGGAATAGTCAACAACAGTGCTGAAGATTATTAACGACAAAAATCTCCAGTCCCACCAGCCATAGAATAAATAGCTTGCCGCAACTATTAGTAAATTTTGAAGTTTTAGGTATTTATTTGCCACAAACCAATAAAGCATAAAAACTATCGGTAAGAATATTGCAAAATCTATTGAATTAAAAAGCATTTCGTCAGGCTGTCTCCTGTTCCTATTCAGCCGCCTCTCATTATTTTAAATTTCAACCTGAAAATAAGCAGAATACCATTTAAAATACAGCAATTTATTAGCAACCCTTTAAATATTAAGAGGTTGCCGGGATTTTCCGAATCTTATTCGTATGGTTTACTTTATTGCAGGTAAACGTAAATTTGAGTACCCACACTATTCGGCATAGGGCCAAACTTTTTTAATACGATTTTATATGAACTTTGCGCACAGCTCTCCCGGAAGGGTCGATTACATCATTTAATTCGTTATCCCAGGCAAGCGCTTCCGGCGTGCTGCATGCTACTGAAGGCCCGCCGGGTACGCACTTAGCGGCATAATCATTAGGGAATAATTCATCAAATATCCTACGATAATAATACCCTTCTTTACTAACGGGAGTATTAATCGGAAAACGATAATGTGCGTTTTCCATCTCCTTATCGCTTATTTCTTTCCCGGAAATTTCTTTTAGCGTATCGATCCAATTATATCCTACGCCGTCCGAAAACTGCTCTTTCTGCCGCCAAAGAACGGATTCCGGCAAATAATCGCTGAATATTTCCCGAAGGATATGTTTTTCCATTTTGCCGTTACCGGGGAGTTTGTCTTTAGGATTTATCCTCATGGCAACATCCAGAAACTCTTTATCAATGAAAGGTACACGTGCTTCTACGCCCCAGGCAGCCATCGATTTATTGGCGCGAAGGCAATCAAATTTGTGCAACTGAAAAAGTTTACGCACAGTTTCTTTGTGTAAAGCCTCCGCATCAGGAGCTTTGTGGAAGTAAAGATACCCACCGAAAATCTCGTCTGAACCTTCACCCGAAAGGACCATCTTTACGCCCATTGCGCGTATTCTGCGAGCCATCAGGTACATGGGAGTAGCCGCGCGTATTGTGGTAATGTCGTACGTTTCCAGATGGTAAATCACATCGCGCAAAGCGTCCAGTCCTTCCTGAATAGTATAATGGAATTCGTGATGTACCGACTCGATATAATCGGCAACTTTCCGGGCAGCTTCAAGGTCAGGAGAATTTTCCAGCCCAATTGCAAATGTGTGAAGCTTTGGCCACCAGGCATCTTTTAAATCATTATCTTCAATGCGTCTCTGAGAATATTTTTTTGCAATGGCCGCAATAATTGAAGAATCCAACCCTCCCGAAAGGAGTACGCCGTATGGTACATCGGACATTAATTGTCTGTGTACAGCTTCTTCCAGCGTATTTTTTATTTTTTTGCGATCCGTTTCGTTGCTTTTAACTTCCGCATATTCTTCCCAATCCCGTTTGTAAAAACGTTTAAACTCTCTTTCTTTACTTGAATAATAATGTCCGGGAGGAAATTCCTCAATCCTTTTACATACGTTTATTAAAGCCTTCATCTCTGAAGTTACATAAAAGTTCCCTCGTTCGTCGTATCCGTAATAAAGCGGAACAATTCCAATATGATCGCGCGCAATCAAATACGAATTTTCTTTTTTGTCATACAGAACAAAAGCAAATATACCGTTGAGGTCATCGAGAAAATCAGTTCCTTTTTCTAAGTATAAAGCATTTATTATTTCACAATCGGATTTTGTTTGAAAGTTGTAATTTATATTTAAATTATGTTCAAGTTCTTTATGATTATAAATTTCACCATTGACGGCAAGCACTAATCTCTTATCATCACTCAAAAGAGGCTGAGCGCCGTTTTCGACGTCCACAATGGCAAGGCGTTCATGAACAAAAATTACTTTTTCATCGGTATAAGCGCCTGACCAATCAGGCCCGCGGTGGCGCTGCAATTTTGACATTTGCAGTGCAATGGGTCTTAATTCTTTAACGTCGTCCTTAACGTCAAGAACTGCAAGAATTGAACACATATTTTTAACTCCAATAAGATTAAATAAAATATTAAATTTGGCAATTTTAATTAAAATTATTCTGATATGCAATAGCAGTATTTTATGAAACTGAATGCCCTCCCAAATAAACAGTGTAACCGCTGTAACTACAGGCCAATAAAAAAGCTGATATTCATCCGTATTGTCCTCACAGTCTCCCCCCTTTCGAAAAGGAGAGGGAGAAGCTAACAATTGCGTATGGTTTGTATTGTGGTTAGAGGGTGGGGTTTCAACAGGATGCAGTGAATTTCCCGGTTGTCTCAAAAAATCGGGGGTCAGTCAAAGGATCAGAGAAGAATTTGTTTTAAACCAATTTAATCCCGGTATTTACGGGAATAATACCGCTGAAAGAGCTGCTCCATACGCAGCTCTTTTTCGTTAGAGGCGCCTTTGCTGCGCACATCTACTAAATTTTTAAGCGTAAAATTTTGTAAAAAATTCAAATCTTCGCGGTCTAATTCTTTATTATGGCCAAACTCTAAAATTTCCACCAGAATATTCAATGGTATATTTTTAAATTCGTAGACCACAAACGGTTCAAAGGCCTTGCCCGTTTCTCTGTCGAGGACGCCCACTACCTTTTCGATTTCCATTCGGTCGCGGTACTGTCGGCGGGAAGTCAAAGCGTCAAACACATCGCAGACGGCCAGAATTTTTCCGCCCAGAGGAATATTTTCCCCCTTTAAGCCCTGCGGATAGCCGGCGCCGTCTACCCGCTCGTGATGAGAGGCGGCCACGGAAGGAATGTCGCGCAAATCGCGCTGGAAATGAATTTTTTGCAGGATGCTCTTACTCAAACTGGCGTGCTGCTTAATTACCTCGTATTCCTCGTCGGTCAGCTTTTTATTTTTAAAAAGAACGATTTCCGGAACGCCTAACTTGCCGATATCATGCAGCAGGGCAGCGTAGCGGATCAAATTCACTTCTTTTGGAGTAAGGCGCATCATGCGCGCCACCTGCACGGCGTACAGGGTAACGCGGCGGGAATGGCCGGATGTGATATAATCGCGGGCGTCCAATGTGGTTGAAAGGGTTTCGATGAAGCTGATAAAAGATTTGCGCTGATCTTCGTACAGCTGAGCGTTTTCAATAGCCGTGGCGGCGATGGAAGAGATGGCCGAAAGCAACTCTTCGTCTTCCGGCGTGAAGGAGCCGCTGAATTTATTCAGAACCTGAAATACGCCGATGATTTCACTTTTTTTGTTGCGCATGGGCATGGTTAAAATATTGCGCGTATGGTAGCCGGTCTTTTTATCGATTTCCGGATTAAAACGGAAGTCGGCGTAAGCGTCGGGAATGTTTAATATCTCGCCGGTCGTGGCCGCATAGCCGGCAATGCCCTTATCCGCGGGGAAGCGTATTTCATTGCGCAGACCAATGGCCACTTTCGACCATAGCTCATTTTTATCCTGATCCAGCAAAAAAACCGTACAGCGGTCGGCCTGCGATTGCTCGCGCACCACATCCATGATGCGGAACAGCAGCTTCTCCAAATCCAGCACGCTGGCCAGCGAATTGGTTACTTCCAGCAAAGACTTTAAGCGCTGGTTCTCTTTTTGCAGATCAATCGTCGAGGTCTTCAAATTCGGCATCTTCAACATTCTTCTTCTTTTGAATCATTGATTCATCCTGAACATCCCCTTTTACATGGGGGTTGGCCGGTTTGGGGGAAAAGGCCGGTTTAATCAGACGGTACAATATGTACCCGAGTATGCCCAAAAGAATGATTCTGAACATAACATTACTTTCTTTTTTGCGGTATATAATAACGTGTTCCGCCCTGATGATGATTGATTTCCACTAAAATATCCTGATAATCCTGATCCGAATGCAGAAAATCGATTTCATCGGTATTGATGACTAACAGCGGCGTCTTATTGTAATGGAAAAAGAACTTATTGTAAAGCTCATTCAGGGCATCGATGTAATCTTCGCGCATGTTTTTTTCGTAACTGCGGCTGCGCTTGCGGATATTTTCCATTAAATGCGCGGTGGAAGCCTGCAAATAAATAACTAAATCCGGCTTGGGAATTTCTTTTTCCATTAAACGGGCGATGCCGTCGTATAATTTCATCTCTTTTTCGGAAAGATTTAATGTGGCAAAGATGCGGTCTTTTTCAAACATGTAATCGCTAACAACGCGCTGACGGAACAGATCGATTTGGCGCAGTTCCTGCAACTGGCGGAAACGACTGAGCAGGAAAAATATCTGCGTTTGAAAGGCGTAGCGCTGGGGATCGTTGTAAAATTCTTCTAAAAAGGGATTCTGCTCGAATTCTTCTAAAAGAACCGCCGCGCCGATGGTTTTGGACAGCTTGTCGGTTAAGGTGGTCTTGCCGGCGCCGATAACGCCTTCGATGGCAATGAAACGAAGCGAATCTAAATTCATAAGCGCTAAATCCGTTTATTCATATCATTATTCAGCCGGTAATGGCTTCTGATATATGTTACCTTACTATTTTAAAGTAAAAAGGAAAACAGTAAAAGTAAAAATTTTATCTAATTTCTGGTACGAGTTCCCAGCCAATTTGTTTTACCAAGATCAACGTATCAGAAAACGCTTCGCTTTTCTCTGATACGGCCGTGCAACAAAATTACTTAGCCCCATTTTACAGTACCTTGTTTATCTCTGATATGAAATCGAAACGGTACCGCAAAGTTTTTTTATTTTAATTTCAACGTTCTTAAAACGTAATTGGTTCAATCCGGCTGATCTGTCCATGATCCGGACAGCGCTGTATCATTTGCCCGACGTCAAGCGAATGGCGGTTGCGGAAGTCCGGCGCAATTTCACGCAGCGGCACAAGCACGAAAAGGCGCTCTTCCAGGCCGGTGTGCGGTAAGTTCAGCACGGAGCTGCGAATTGATTGGCCCGTCCAGTCGATCAAATCAATGTCAATTTCCCGCGGTCCCCAGCGGTAACTGCGCCGCCGGCCGATTTGCGTTTCCAGAGCTTTAATTTTGCGCAAGAGCCGGAACGGCCGCAGCGGGCTTTCCAGCGTGCAAACCAAATTGTAAAAAGAGCGCTGCCGGGTAACGCCCAAAGGGGCGCTTTCGTACAAGGCGGAGATCTGCTGCAATCGCCCTAAAGTGTTTAACCCGTCCAGCGCCAGCAAAACATGTTGCCGCCGATTTCCCACATTGCTGCCAACAGAAAGATAGTATTTCATTTTATGGATTGATTCGTCCGCAGGATTTCCACCTCCACATGATCCAATAATCCGTTTAAGGGCACATGCGGTTTGCGCACACGAATGCGTACTTCGTAAATACCGGTAAGTTTTAAAAGCTCGGCGGCAATGCGTTCGGCTACCGATTCAATCAGCCGGAACTTGTAGTTCTCAAAGGAATTCTTAGCAATGGCGTAAATGGAACGGTAATCCATGGTCTTTTTCAGATCGTCATCACGGGCAGCCTGACGGAGATCGCAGCTGATTTCGATATCCACTTCAAATTTCTGGCCCAGCTCGCGTTCCGCTTCGTAATATCCGTGGTGTGCGTAGAAGGTCATGTTTTTCAGGCGAATGGCATCCAAGAGCATTTCCCTGTATTAAATAAAATATTAAAATAGCAAGAATGAACAAATGAAGCAAACCGCAAAAATAAAAAAAGCGGAACATCCTTGGATATTCCGCTTTGTATTACAGCTCTTTAAATATCTTTACTAAACCTTAAAGGGTTGTAAAGATTATAAACGCTATTAATACATGCCGCCCATGCCGCCCGGAGGCATTGCCGGGGCAGCCGGTTTTTCTTCTTCTTTTTCAGTGATCATGGCCTGAGTCATCAGCAACAATCCTGATACGGAAGCGGCGTTTTCCAGCGCGCTGCGCGTAACTTTGGTCGGGTCGATAACGCCGGCCTTGAACAGGTCTTCGTAGGTTTCGGTCTGGGCGTTAAAGCCGTAAGCGTCTTTGCCTTCCAGAATCTTGTTAACGACTACGGAGCCTTCCAACCCGGCATTTTCCACGATCTGGCGTACGGGTTCTTTTAAGGCGCGACGGATGATGTCCACACCGATTTTCTGATCGCCTTCGGCTTTGACGTCGTCCAGCACGGCAAGGGAGCGTAAGAGAGCTACGCCGCCGCCGGGAACAATACCTTCTTCAACCGCGGCGCGGGTGGCGTGCAGCGCGTCTTCCACGCGGGCTTTCTTTTCCTTCATTTCCACTTCGGTGGCCGCACCGATTTTAATGACGGCCACACCGCCGGCTAATTTAGCCAGACGTTCCTGCAGCTTTTCACGATCGTAATCGCTGGTGGTGTTTTCAATCTGTGTGCGAATCTGGTGCACGCGGGCTTTAATGTCGTCACTGCTGCCGGCGCCTTCCACGATGGTGGTGTTGTCTTTGTCGATAGTGATGCGTTTGGCCTGGCCTAAATCATCAAGAGAAGCATTTTCTAATTTAAAACCGGTCTCTTCGCTGATTACGCGGCCGCCGGTTAAGATGGCGATGTCTTCTAACATGGCTTTGCGGCGATCGCCAAAGCCCGGCGCTTTAACGGCGGCTACTTTAAGCGTACCGCGCAGTTTGTTAACTACAAGGGTAGCCAGCGCTTCGCCTTCGATATCTTCGGCAACAATTAATAACGGTTTGCCGGTTTGAGCGGATTTTTCGAGAATCGGCAACAGGTCTTTCATGGTGCTGATCTTTTTATCGTGAATCAGAATCAGGGCGTCTTCCAGAACGGCTTCCATGGTTTCGGAATCGGTTACAAAATAAGGAGAAACATAACCGCGGTCGAACTGCATACCTTCAACAACTTCCAGGCTGGTTTCAATGGATTTTGCTTCTTCAACAGTGATAACGCCGTCTTTACCGACTTTGTCCATGGCGTCGGCAATCAGGTCGCCGATGGTCTGGTCATTGTTGGCGGAAATAGCGCCCACCTGAGAAATTTCCTTTTTGCCGGAAACTTCGCGGGACATGGCTCTTAAGTTTTCAACCACTTTAGAGATGGCTAAATCGATGCCGCGTTTTAAAGCGGTGGGATTAGCGCCGGCGGTTACATTTTTTAAACCCTGAGTAAAAATAGCCTGTGCCAGAACCGTAGCGGTGGTGGTGCCGTCGCCGGCCACATCGCTGGTTTTGGAAGCCACTTCTTTAACCATCTGGGCGCCCATGTTTTCGAAGGGGTCTTCCAGCTCAATTTCTTTGGCCACGGTAACGCCGTCTTTGGTAACCGTAGGCGCGCCGAATTTTTTGTCAATTACCACGTTGCGGCCTTTAGGGCCGAGGGTAACAGTAACGGTTTTGGCTAAAATATCAATGCCTTTCTTCATGCTTGCCAGAGCATCGGTGTCGAATTGAATAATCTTTGCAGCCATTTAAACCTCCGTTTGTTTATGATTGATTTGTTAAATGCTTTAAATTGTACTCGTTTTACTTAGATAAACGTAAATTTATTTAGTTACATAAAAAAAGTTAATTTTTTAACAGTCAGATTAACCCTTTAAAATTAACCGCTTAAGTGTTTAGCACTCTCAATGTGCAATTGCTAATTTAGCGACTTTTTTGCGGATTATCAATAGAAAGGTTTATTTAAACGAATAACCCCGGTTTTTAGATGCAAGAGGAAAAAATACTACATACCGGGAAGCGCCGAACCTTTACCATGAAAAATTTTTAATATGAATGACCAGTTGAAATTATTTTGGGCTATCACTTACGTGATAGCCCAATATTTCTAAAATTTTATTTAACTGGTCATTCATATTTTTAGTTTTTCCCTTTTTTGAAACAAAATGAAATATAGAAGGCCAGGTGTCATGCAGCATAGTAATATTATTTCTCACAGCTGTCCTAAATAATTTTAAATTCAATATCCCGTATTGTAAAAACAGGA
>CAZIBE010000136.1:0-8860 GCA_964536685.1 uncultured Calditrichaceae bacterium
CTTCAACAGAAACAACATGAATTAATCCATTTATATTTATTTAGGACAGCTTTGACGGAAGTACTGCCTGATTAGAGTAGGCTTTTGTGCTCTTTAGCGCACAGCTATTAGCTTTCTATAACAAACACCTGATAAATACAATGGTATCGGCTACCCGCTTGATTTTTGGTTCCGCTGGCATTGTTGTTGAACTATGGAAAGACGTACCGCCAGGTTCCTTTGTTTTAAACATCAGTAGAAAGGATCGGATGTACGCATCCCGACTCGCCGGGTATTCTAACACTGAATCTCACAAACGAATTGCTTGTAAAACTGCCATCACGTAACTTTTATCAAAAAATATTGGGGCTGGTTTGAGTTTACCTCTGGAACTGACACAATCCGTTTTGGCATTACTGGTAACGGTTATAGGCGCCACCATGCAAAGCAGCATCGGTTTTGGCCTTGGCCCTTTTGGCGTTCCTTTGCTGGCGCTAATTGATCCCACCTTTGTACCCGGGCCGATTATCATCAACGGATTTGTTCTGAATGTGCTCATCTTACTCCGCGATCACCATGAATTTCGCATAAAAGAATTTAACTGGGCTATTGTCGGTCGCGTGGTCGGTACGCTCATAGGCGCGCAAATACTTGTGCTTATTCCGGTAAACTATCTGGCGATGCTTTTTGGCGGAATGGTATTATTTGCCGTAGCGCTCAGTTTTAGCGGGCTTAAACTTCATATCAATCCTAAAAATCTTTTGTTGGCAGGCACGCTTTCTGGCGTTATGGGTACTACGTCGGCAATCGGCGGGCCGCCCATGGCTTTGGTGTATCAGCGTAGCAGCGGCGCTAAAGTGCGTAGTATGCTGGCCGGTATCTTTTTAATCGGGACTATTTTAGCTATGATTGCTTTATACTCCATTGGCCGCCTGGGCGTGACCGAGTTGAAATTAGCGACGCTGATGCTTCCCGGTACGCTAACCGGTTTCTATCTTTCACGATACAGCGTACCGGTTATCGATAAAGGATTCGTACGTCCGGCCATCCTCAGCCTTTCGGCGGTTTCCGCGCTGGTTTTGCTGTTAAAACAAATCTTTTAAAGTGATTTGTTCTTTTATTAGTATGAAGGGAAAGAGCTTCTTGACACAATGTAAATAATTTTTTACTAAATGGATTTTTCGGGTAAATTATCTTCAATTGATATGTTTTAAAAGACAGACGTGCTTAATGAATAACCCCGGAGTCATGTCGATAGCCAGTGGAAAGACGGGTTCGCCTTTTGTCGTGAGCGGATCCGTTGGTTGGCAGACTAATCCGTTTTTTGATGTGAGCTACTTGTCGATGTTAAACCCGGGCATCTAAAATAAAATACAGAAACGGGAGCGCCATGAAATATGAAATAAACCGGCGGAAAATAGTATTATTCTTTATTATGATTCTGTCGGCATTGTTGATCGTTTCTTGCAGCTATTCGCGTTATCCGCAGGAAGTTCAGCAAGCTCTGGATAAAGCCGGCGCGAATCGCGCTGAGTTAATCAAAGTGTTAGAGCACTATAATAGTCCGCAGGATTCCTTAAAACTAAAAGCAGCTTTTTACTTAATCGCCAATATGCCGGGACATGAGTATACGGTTTTTGCCTTGTACGACGCGGCCGGCAAAGAAGTGGATTTCAATGTGCTGGATTATCCCGATTACAAAACCATGGTGGCGGCCTGGGATTCCATCGCGGCTAAGCGCGGGGAACTGGATTTCAAGCGCAAAGAATCCATAAAAGATATCGAACAAATTTCGGCAGATTTGCTGATCAACAATATCGATCTGGCCTTTAAAGTCTGGATGGGAAAATCATGGGCGCGTCCGTTAAAATTCGATACCTTCCGCCGCTTTGTCCTGCCTTACCGCGGCAGCGGCGAGCCGCTGGAAAACTGGCGTTCTTATTTTATGGAAAAATATGCCTACATCGATTCCGTCTTGGCCGGTTCCAGAGATGTTGTAAAAGCGGCGCGGATCATCAATACGGATTTAAAATCGTGGTTTAAATTTGATTCCCGTTTTTACCGCCATCCAACGGATCAGGGTTTGTCGGAAATGCTGAAAACAAAAATGGGACGCTGCGAAGATATGGCCAATCTGGCGATTTTTGCCATGCGCGCCAACGGATTGGCTGTTACCAGCGATTACACCCCTTACTGGGCGGACGCCGCCAACAATCACGCCTGGAATGCTCTGCTCGATTCCTCCGGTAAGGCCGTTCCTTTTATGGGCAGCCTGTTTAATCCCGGTGAATATACCCTGCCTAACCGCATTGCCAAAGTCTATCGCAAGACCTACGAATATCAAAAAGAAAATTTGATTTTTAAAGTTGGGGCTAAAACTGCCGTTCCGCGCTGGTTGGGCGGCAAAAGCTATTCCGATGTAACCGCGGATTATGTTCCCGTCAGTGACGTGAGGCTTAAACTTGAAAGGCCTCATGCCGATAGCGTCCGCTATGCCTATCTGTGCGTGTTCAATACGGGAGAATGGCAAGCTATACAATGGGGAGAAATTACGGATGATTCAGTGACATTCAAAGACATGGGGCGTGATTTAGCTTATTTACCGGCTTATTATGTGAACAAAAAACTGATTCCGGCTGCCGCTCCTTTTATCCTGACAAAAGATGGCGCTGTGAAGATATTAAACAGCGACTCTACACAAAAAATTACTGTGGCTTTACGTTCAACCACAAAGCGCACAACCACGCAAGCTACGGACAGCAACCGTAAAAGCTTTTTAACGAGCGGCGCCGAATATGAATTATTTTACTGGGCCGATGGCTGGATTTCCTTCGGAAGCGCCAAAACCCGCGGTCGCGCTGCGTTAATCTTTAAAAAGGTACCGAACAAGGCCTTACTCTGGCTGGTACAGAAAGGTTCTAAAAAATACGAACGTATTTTTATTTATGAAGACAATCGGCAAATCTGGTATTAGAACGGAGTAAAGATATTTGAAATTTGTGTAACTATTCCAAGAGGAGTTTTTTGGCTAAGATTCGGAATTTTGAATTATATAGAATTACTAATTCCCAGTTCCAATTATTAAATTCGAAATAAATGATGTACCTCTAAGTAGGAGACAACGCTAATGAAATCGAGCAGCATTGATCTTAAAAAATTAACTCAGGGTCAGGATATCGAATTTATTGACCTTAAAGTATGCGATTTGGCCGGCCGGCTGCATCACTTGTCTTTGCCGTACTCGGAAAAGACAATGAACATGTTGTTGCAGGACGGCGTGGGCTTTGACGGCTCCAGTTACGGCTTTAAACGTGTGGAAAACAGCGATATGATTATGAAACCCGATGTGCAGACGGCGCTGTTAGACCCTTTCAGAGAAGCGCCCACGCTAAGCTTTTTTACACGTGTCTTCAATACCGATGCCCGTAATACGCCGTACCGCTATGATTTGCGTAATATGGCCGAAAAGACGGAAAGCCTGCTGACCAAGTACGGTATCGCCCACTCATCCATGTGGGGACCGGAGTTTGAGTTTTATATCATGGCTGATGTGCAATATCGGTCAACCACTGAGCATTCCTTTTTTAAAATTGATTGTGAAGAACGCTTCAGCCAAAACGGCTACCACATTGCTAATCCGTTGGATTTGTACGATGATTTCCGCGATGATGCGACACGTTTAATGCTTAAGGCCGGCATTCAGGTGAAGTACCATCATCATGAGGTGGGGGACTGTGGTCAGCAGGAAATCGAAACCTATTTTGCCCCTTTGCTGCGTACAACAGATAATATCATTCTCAGCAAATATATCCTGCATAACCTGGCCCGGGAAAAAGGATTGCGTTTGACGTTTATGCCTAAGCCGCTTTATAAACAAGCCGGCTCGGGGATGCATGTGCATCATTTTTTGGTAGATGCCAAAGGAAAAAACGCCTTCTTCAAGAAAGGCGGCTACGCCAATTTAAATCAAACGGCCTTGTATTATATCGGCGGAGTACTTAAACACGCCCCAGCTTTGAGTGCGCTCACCAATCCCAGTACCAATTCTTATAAACGATTAGTACCCGGTGTGGAAGCACCGACAGCCATCAACTTTGGTCAGGCTAACCGTGCCTCCTGTGTGCGTATTCCTCGCTATGTAAAAGACATGCAACAAACGCGCTTCGAGTACCGTCCGCCGGATGCTACGGCTAATCCTTATCTGGCCTTGACTGCTATCATGCTGGCAGGTATCGACGGTGTGGTTAATAAAATCGATCCAATCAAACAGGGCTTTGGTCCTTACGAAGCCGATGAATTTGATCCGAAGATCGAGATGCATTATCTGCCGTTCAGCCTGAATGCCGCACTGGAAGCGCTGGAAAAAGATTACCAGTTTCTGCTGCGTGACGGTATATTCGATATTGATTTGGTTGAGCACTGGATTAAAGTAAAGAACGATGAATTTAACCAAATTTCCAATTGGCCGAACCCGATTGAGTATCGCTTATACTTTGATGTTTAATCGCTCGTTCGTTTTTTTGACGGGATAACGGGATTTAAATAGATTACGAAATAAGAAACGCTAAAAACGTATTCAATAACCGTTAAAAAGGTTTTTTGCGGGCTGCTTTTTATCTGGTGCGCAATCATAATTGTGGGCTCTTAAACGAAAGCATTTAAGCATTTCATCGCAGAAAAGTAGAATAACATCGCCTCCTGTTATCATGTTAAGTAGAAAGCAGGCAAAGTACTTACTGCGATTTGAATTGTGACCCATTTGTGATGTTTGCGGTTTAGAGATTGCGTATCTTTTGTTCTTATTTAGAATCAAATTAAACTTATAGCGAGTGTTTTTAATAGAGAAAATTAAGAGGAAGAATATGAGGCACAAAGGGAATCGATTGAATGTTAAGCTTGCGGCAGTTTTTTCTGTTTTAATTTTGGCAACTGTTTTTTCCGGAAATTTGTTTGCCCAGTTCGGTTTGGGCGGGCCGTCGCATGTGCATGCCCGTTTGCTTTCTGAAGTAAAAAGCGTCCAGCCGGGCGGCGATATTTGGCTGGCCGTAGAAGCCAAAATGGACAAGGGCTGGCACATTTACTGGCGCAACGTGGGCGATACCGGTTTGGAAACCGCGGTAGAATGGACTTTGCCGCAAGGCTTTTCCGCCGGCGATTTGAAATGGCCCTATCCGGAGCGCATCGTGGAGAACCCTCTGGTTGTCTATGGCTATCACGGAACAAAATACTTTTTAACTAAGATACACGTACCGCAAAATATTAAAGCGGGAAGCAACGTGGCGCTTAAAGCTAAGCTGAGCTGGCTGGTCTGCGCCGAGGTCTGTGTGCCGGGCGATACGATTATGACCGTCGAACTGCCGGTTAAAAATATACCGCCCGAAACCGATGCGCGCTATGCGCAGCTTTTTTCCGATGCGCGCCACGATTTGCCGATTAATCCGGGCGATTGGAAGATCGAAGCCGCTGTGAAGGGAGATAACCTGCTGATTCAGGCTGTTCCGCCGGCCTGGTTCAAAGGAGAGCTTGGCGAAATTACATTTTTCCCCTATCAGTCTGATGTGATCAAATATGCCGGTAATGCATCTTTGAAAAAGAAAGGAAACGCCTACCGTTTAACGATCCCGTTAGCCAAACAAGAACCGGCCATTCCGGATACATTTCAGGGCATCCTGGTGGCGGCGCAAGGCTGGCGCGGAGAAAATTCCGAAAAAGCGGTGGAGATTATTCTGCCTTTGCAAAAAGAATTATCGTCTGTGCCCGGCGGCGGGATGGGGAAAATCTGGCTTGCCTTTTTGTTTGCCTTTCTGGGAGGCATTATTTTAAATCTGATGCCTTGCGTTCTGCCCGTATTATCTATTAAAATCATGAGCTTTGTTAAACAGGCGCATGACGAGCATACCCAGCCGTGGAAACACGGATTGATTTTTACTTTAGGCGTATTGGTCGCCTTTTGGGTGCTGGCCGGTCTGCTGCTAATTTTAAAAGCCGGCGGTGCACATTTAGGCTGGGGCTTCCAGTTGCAGTCGCCAGTGTTCATCATTATTGTGGCGGCCTTTATCTTTTTGTTTGGCCTCAGCATGTTAGGCGTGTTTGAAATCGGCGCTTCGCTGACCACCGTAGGCGGCGCCGCACAAAAATACAGCGGGATGATGAGTTCCTTTGTCAGTGGAATCATCGCCACTATTGTGGCGACGCCGTGTACGGCGCCCTTTATGGGATCGGCATTGGGCTTTGCCTTAACGCAGCCGGCGTGGGTAGCCATCAGCGTGTTTACCTTTTTAGGTTTGGGTATGGCTGCGCCGTTTTTTATTTTATCATCGATTCCTCAATTATTGAAATATGTTCCCAGACCAGGCCGCTGGATGGAATCGCTGGAACAATTCATGGGCTTTTTACTGGTAGGAACCGTGGTCTGGTTAGTATGGGTGTTAGGTATTCAGGCGGGTATCAACGCCGTTACTCTGGTTTTGTTTGATCTGTTTTTAACGGCCATCGGCGCCTGGATTTACGGCCGCTGGGGAAATCTGGCTATACCTAAAAAGAAACGCGTTATTGCCTGGATCTTAGCTGCTCTGATTGTTGGCGGCAGTAACGGCTATGTATTGGCCAATATCGATTCCTATGCGGTTAGTTCGCAGCAAACGGTTACACAAGACAAAGGCATCAGTTGGCAGCCCTTTAGCGAAGAAAAAGTTGCCGAGCTGACCGCCGCAGGGAAACCGGTGTTTGTGGATTTTACGGCGGCCTGGTGTTTAAGCTGCCAGGTAAACGAGCAGGTGGCTTTCGGCTCCGAAGAAGTACAGAAAAAATTTGCCGAGTTAGGCATTACTGCTCTTAAAGCGGACTGGACTTCGCGCGACGAAAAGATTGGCAAGGCTCTGGCAAAATTCGGCCGTAACAGTGTTCCGCTGTATGTGTTGTATCCGGGGAAGCCGAACAGTAAACCACAATTGCTACCGGAGATTATCACGCCGGGTATTGTGCTGGACGCGCTAAAAACGCTTGAGTAAAATTATCTTTAAAAAGGAAGAAAACAATGCGCAATAAATCCGTTTACTTTTACAAACTCAACGTTATGGTTGCCGGGTAAATATTGAATCATTGGCGCGTAAAAAAGTGAATCCTTTTTGTAAAAATTGCGTATATCGTTTAGATTGAGTAGTTAAAAAAAGGAGACTAAGATGGAAATTATTTCCGTACTTTTGATCGTTTTACTGGCTTTGCTGTTTTTTAAACTTTTAGCAGTGTTCCTGCATGTGGGTGTTTTTATGATAGCGCTGCCTCTTAAATTATTAGCGGTGGCATTTGCGGCTGTGGTAGTAGCCATAGTGCTGATTCCAGTGGGACTTGTAGCCGGCCTGGCCAGTTTAATTGTTTTGCCGGCAGTGTTGGTGGGGCCGTTGTTGCCGATAGCGCTTTTAGCCGGCGGTTTATGGCTTTTGCTGCGCTCTAATTAAATCATTTTCTTTAATTACAGGGAAGTAGCAATTATGAAATACAGTAAAAAAATCAAATCCGTAAAATTCTATGTTATGACGCTGGGCTTTTTGCTTGTGGCCGTTTTAGTGCAACTTTTGGTGCAAAGTATTTTGAAATAATCCGTTTTTATATATCCACATCTAACTTTATCAAAACACATCAGTGAGTGAGTTAAAAAAATTTTAGCGCTATATTCCTTCGGACACATTATGGATATTCCTGTTCCGAAGTATGCCTCACACCTTCCTCTTTTCTATGCGTTATTTATTATAAGAGTCTATCTTTTTTTTGTGTAAGGCAACGAGAAAAAAGAAAGAGAAATTAAAGCAAGCAAACTGTGGCGGGTTTAGAGTCCCTTAATAAATCAAGATAACCCCATTAATACGTGAAAAAGCAGTAAAAAAATAGTTTTTTTCTAAAGATTTTATATCTATTTTACGATTGTTCTATAGGAATCAATTAAAATGGAGAACCAAAATGAAACGAGCAAGATTATTTGTGTTGCTTTTTACACTTTTAATGATCGCGCTGATGAGCGTTCGTTGTGCCGGTCCGACGCGGACGGTTAGCCGTGTACAGGTAGATAAAGCGATTGATATTAGCGGCCGTTGGAACGACACCGATTCCCGCATGACAGCGCAAGCCATGGTTAAAGAAATTTTATCCAGCCCCTGGTTGGATAATTTTGTTCAGGAAAATGATCGCAAACCTACGGTTATTGTTGGCAGAATTCAAAACAGAACCAGCGAACATTTAGATACGGGCCTCTTTATTAAGGATATAGAGAAAACCCTCATAAATTCCGGTTCGGTTACATTTGTAGCTTCAGGCAAGGCGCGCAAAGAGATTCGTTCCGAACGATTGGATCAACAAAGCCATGCCAATGTAGAAACAGCGAAAGAACTGGCCAACGAACAAGGCGCAGATTTCATGCTGCAGGGAGCTATCTATTCGGCGACAGATTCATTTGAAGGAAAAGCGGTGGTCTTATATAAAGTTAATCTTGAGCTAATTAATCTGGAAACGAATACCAAGGCGTGGATCGGAGATAAACAGATCAAAAAATTCATCCAGCAGGATAAATATAAATGGTAATCTGCGTTATCTTGAAATGTTTTTCATTGGATTTACAGTTAGGTTTTGTGCACGAACTCTGAGAGTCTATCACATTATCTATTAATTAGGAATCGGAAATTGGGAACTTGAACACTAACCAAGAATGGCTGAGTCTTAAGGCGGGTACTTTTCTAATTCCCAATTTCTGATTCCGAGTTACTTCTGTGCAATTCTGCAATTGCAACTATATTCGAATAGAAATGGTTTGAATACAAACTATTTCGTCCTGATAGTTGAGTGTTTTGTACGAAATCCCGGTTTATCGGGATGATACCGATTACCTTAT
>CAZIBE010000137.1:0-8853 GCA_964536685.1 uncultured Calditrichaceae bacterium
TGGCAATAAACATCAAAAGACGGTTTCTCAAATTATCATCTAACCATTCATAAGGACGATATGGATCTTTGTCTCTTATATTTTTATTTCCTCTTTTATAATATTGCAGTTCTGATGGAACATCAGTTTTTAAAAATCGTTCCACTGCCTTTTTGAAATCCTCTGGACATGCCGGATCATCAGGGTCTGGCACCAATGAGGCAAAGACTACTGCCCTTGAGGCTGCCAGAGGCCGCCTTGCCCACCAGAGATGAAGTGTAGAGATATGCCCATGCCTGAGAGACTTGTCCCTCACACTTTCAGCCGATATTTCACGAATAGGTAGGGCTACTTCTATGAGTCTTTTAACATCTTTGTTCATGCTGATTCCCCTTGATTTTCTTTATCTTCCTCTGTAGTATCCTCTTTACTCATATATTCTTCAGGATTAAGTCCAACAATTCTTGCAATATCCTTGAAGACTTTCACTGCTTCATCTTCTACATCTATCTCTTTCAAAATATTTTTAATCCTTTCAATAAAATCACTTTTTGTGGAATCCTTACATTTTAAAAGAATTTCTGGTTTATTATTAAGAACTTTATAAAGCCATGCTAATTCTTCAAGTATGCGCTTATTAATAATCTCTCTAAATAATAATCTAACCACATCGTCTGCTTTTTCTTCTAATACTCCAGATTCCAGTAAAACCTCACCATATAGTTTAAGAATAGGATAAATTTCTTTCGTAGAATGTTTAATGAGTTCGTCACGGAGAGTGCGCAAGAATGTTATTCTGGAGTCACTATTTAGAGCATTGAGCAGTTTTTCCCAATTATCAATATGTTCTTCAGGCAATTCTTCTCCATCAAGTAAATTTATAGCATGCTTAATTAGGGCATCATGGAAATCTATGGTTAGATTTATAAGGGTATTATCTTTAACGAGTTCTAATAACAGGTCTAATAATTCTCCTTCTTCTGTGATTTCCTGTAACCATTCCTCTTTATCAACATTGCGTAGTCCTGTTGTTAAGAATTCAATAAAGGATGCTGGTTTTTGAGTTTTAATATTTTTATATGCAATGAGATAAAGTTTGGCTAAATCAAGTGAAAAACCATGTTCTTCAATTACTTGAATAAAGTCGCTTTTCTCAATAAGAGTTTCAATGAGTTCTTCCAGAAGCTCTTTTTGGAGTATTTTGCTTAGTTCAAGGTAGTGTTCCAGGATATGTAAGGGTTTGATATAGAGATGATAATCTTCTCTATTTTCAAGAATATGTTTAAGCACGGCTGATATAAATTTTCTTGTATTAGGAAATGTTATTTTATCAAAGAGAATATCTACTTTGTTGAATTTAAAAAGAATTTCGGCAAAATTATTAATTATCTCAGGATAACCATCTGGATTTTGAAGAATAGACTTATAGTTACCAATTCCAGCAGATGAATTACCAATATTATTTTGTAGATTGCCTTCTGTAACAAATTCAAATATTGGAAACATGCATAGTGATACACTTCTAAAATCCTTAGCCTGAAATGAATTATATAAATGATGTGCTAAATGGCCGTGTGTTGCGAGAGTTTTTAATCTGTCAAGAGCAACTGAATCTGCACTTTCGAAAGCAAATAAAAGCAGAGTTTCAACGCATGCTTCAATTTCCTCAGGTTGTAAATTATCATTGTTTTGTAATCTATTATTTATTGTTTTAATCAGCCCTTGCCAAGGCCAGTTCACCTCTATTTGAGTCATTATTTCAATTGTTTTAGCATGAGTATGATTAAAGTTCCCTTCAGTACATATATTTGACAGGTACTGGATAACCTCTTGAGATTCACATTCAGGTTGAAAGTAGTGGATTAATTCCTTTAAATTTTTATCTTTGTCTTTTTTGATTTTGTTAGATAAAAGACTCAAAACATTTATATAGAGTTCCGCATTTCCTGAAACTCGGAATTTATTTTTTAATAGTTCACCATGTCCTGATTCATGTATGAACTTTATTATTACAAAAACACCATTAATCCAGCCCTTGATTTTTTCTTCAATTTCTTCATCTTGTTCTTCTTTTGTTTCATGGATAGGATTAGTAATTCCCGCAAGGATTTTTCCTATGTATTTTTCATATTCATTAGGTGGACAGTATTTTAATATGATCACAATGCCTTTCCCTATATTTTCATCTAACTTCCTCCATTTCCCAACCATTAAAATACCTTGACAAATCCAATTCCAGATTTGCTTCCAACTGTATGTTAAAGAAGGTTGGATACTGTCAAGTGCGAGTGCTGTAGTCGCAAGAAACTGGGGTGACCTTAAAGACCAGTCTTCATACTCCCTTTCTATAATCTCTTCACAAACTTCTAAAAATCCTGGAATATCTTGATATTTACTAATCTTTTCAAAGTCTCCTTCTATTAATGCATTATAAACATCATTACCTATCAGCACTTGAATAGCTTTATTGGGCTCTACATTAAAATGTAGAGCAGCCAAATATTTCTGCCATTCACGGTTATCAATTATATCTATCAGACGAGTGTTTTTTCTAATAAATTCTTTGTCTGTAATAATATTTGGTGATTTACTGATTTCTTCTTGATTAAGAATATATAATGCCTGTAAAGGTAAGGATATCACTTCACAATCCCATTTCAGGTGTAAGGCTACTAATCTATTAATAAATAGTTTTATATCTCTTGGAGTGAGTGGTCGTTCTTCTGGTATGCCTTTAATACTGTATAGCCTATATATTTTATGAAAGTCTTCTTCATTATGTTCTGGAAATGCTTTGAAGAATTGTTCCTTGAAAAATTCTTTCCAATCAGAACGTACAGGTGGTGGAACATGAAATGTAATCTGAAAGGTTTTATCTTTAAAGGCATTTGCTAAATCATCTTCATTAGTTGATTCAGACCACAAACGATGTAAGGCGCTCGGGTCAAAGGGAACAAGAAGCCAGAAACGAGGCATCCATTTATGTGATAGTCGGTGAGAATCAAAAAAAGTGCACATTGTGGACCATATAGATAAAGCAGTTTTAGGGTCTATACGATCGAGATTATCTATAACTATTAATAATTGTCTTCTTTCATCAGCACCAAGAGCTTCATCAAGAAGGTCATAAAAAACTTTCTGAAATTCTATAGAAGTAGGTTCTGGCGTTTCAATCGTCTCATTTCTAACATGTGCCTCGGTTTTATAAACAAGTAGGGATAAAATATTTTTTATCTTTTCATTATTTTTTGATTTTTTTGATGAATTATTGCTTTTATTCTCATTTCCAAAAAACCATAAGCATAAAAAAACTATTAAAGGTGAGGCAGCTAATAAGCCTCCCATTAAAGGAATCCAAGAAGGTGGTTCTTTAATGGCTGATAGTAATGTAAGTCCTACAGGAACTAATAATGCAGAAATTGCAAAAGCAATTCCTCCTTTTGTTAAATAAGGAGTTGGTTTAGTTTCTGTAATTTTTAGTCTTTTAGCAAGTTCTTCCTTCTTTTTATTCCATTTTATATCACTTATCCAACCCCTCTCTATCAGGTAATCAATCAGTTCTTCAAGAAATGCTCTTCTTAAAGGATCTCTTTCGTGAGACCATGCATCATACACAAAAACTTCAACATCAGAGTCATCTTTAGAGTTTTCATTTTTTGAAAGGATATTTTTTAATATCTGAACTACTGTAGATTTACCACTTCCCCATGAACCAGTTAATGCAATGGTTTTGCCGCCTTCTTCCTCTTTTATAAGAGTGGCAATGGCTCTGGCAATTCTTCCATGGGGGCCAAAAGCATCAGATTCTGCCGGCAAATCAGATAAAAGATGTATTCTGCATTTTCCCATTTTTCTACTTCTCCAATCCCTCTCTCAAAACATATTTTTTACGAGGGTCTTTTGGTCCTGTCCCTATTTCTACAAGCACACCTTCGTCAACCATTTTTCTTAATCGAGTACGAGCTGTTCTGTCGGTTGTTTCCCAGAGTTTTGCTGCTTCTTTGGTGGATATTTCTTTTTCTTTTTCTAAATATGAGATAATCTGATCCTGCCAATCGGGTATTTTTACTTCAGCAACAGGTTCATTATATAAAGTAACACGGAAATATGTGCCCACTTCTTCAAACTTTGGTGGTTTTATACCGTATTTTGAACATTCGCTAAATATTCGACTAATTCCAGAACCCCATTGTTCTATGAGACCAAGTTCACGGAATACGCGTCCAATGACACGATTCCTTAGTTTTGATACACCTGATAAAGCAGCCTCTAACGTTAACCCAAATGGAAGTAAGCCTGGATTGGTAATCTCTATTCTGTCATCAAATATTGCTATCTGAATACCTGAACCACCTATGGAATAATCTGAGTGAACTACTGCATTTATTACAGCTTCACGTAATGCTAACGGTGGGTATTCTGATGCAATGGTGCTTCTTATCCGTTCAATTTGTATCCGTTGTTTAGTATGACGCTCAATAAAAGCTATTGCACTATCAATGGCATATGGTAGATATTCATCAATTTCTATCTGATCAATGAATTTTGTTTTATCAACACCTGCAAATCTTGCGCATCTTATTGTCGCGTCAGGGAAAATATCGCTTCGATTCTTTCCAAACAACAATACAGCACCATTAGTGGGAACTTCTTTGCCTCTATAAGTTACAACTAACCCAAGAGACCGAAGCTTTGCTTTTGATAAGGAACGTGAGACCTCAGAAAACAGCTCGGAAGCTACTCGGAAGTCAATTGCTTCCGTGTTAACTTCTAAACAGGGTTGTTCATCAAAAAATGTATTTTTTGCTAAACGTTTAATTTCAGCTATTATCTCTGCACCTGCTCTCCTGTTAGTAGAACCCAATCGGACATATACACCCTTTTCTGGTCCTTCGGAACGTATATAATAAGGACCTATAGAGTGTGGAACAGAAACAACGATAAGTTCTCTGTCACGCCACGCAACTATCTGGATGTCAGGAATAAGCAGTGGGCGAATGTTATCTGCGAAAGCATTTGCAAGACGCTCTTCCTCAGACAATGCATCTTTTATCCCTATAACCTCTTTTGTATTGTCTCGTACGCCAATTACCAATGTTCCACCTGCGGTGTTTGCAAAAGCAACAACAGTGCGAATAATGCTATTCAAGGACCGGGTATTCTCTTTAAATTCCAGTGTCTTACCTTCATTTCTTGCTAAGAGTGACTGGATCATATCAAACCCTCAGAAACTTCTTGACCATGTTGTGACCAGTCTGTCTCATCTATTAAAAACTGCACCTGACGGTAAAGCATCTCGGGGTTTAGTTTTGAAATAGGATCTTGAATTATACGAAGTTTTGGTTGTTCGCTCTTACAGAATGTCACAATATATAACCAGGCACGATTCCCTAATTGACGAAGTTTGTCAACTTCAGGCCCTGTTAAAACAATGGCACCTGATTGAGAACGGCCCTTTACTTCTATAAATCGTTTCTCACCAGTAGGGGATTCTGATCTTATATCATAGTGTTCTCCATCTTTGCTTACATCAATTGGTGTCCATCCACGGCTCCGTTCATATCTCATGGCAATATCCATTGCAATAGCCTCTACCTCATCATCTCTACGCATGGGAATACCTTTAGGAGGTGTTGGCTCTTCTGCCTCTATCTTAGCTACTGGTGCTGGAACTACAATAGCCTGAGTAAGAATCTCAGGAAGGTTTGCTGTCAGGTTCATCATATCGGTAAGTTCCTGAAGCCTTTCGGCCTTTCGTGCTTTTAGTTCCTCTATTCGTTTATGGAGACGTTCCATTTCTTCGGAGTTATCATCGCCATAAAGTTGTGCCTGTTGTAAATCATTTAGTTCTTCCTGCAGTTCCAGAATAAGGTCTGTAAAGGCTGTGTTTAGATACTCCCGGCGTAGATCGCATTCCTCCTGACGGGCTATTTTAACCGTTTTTAACTGTTTTTCTGTTATCTCCTCATAAGCCCATGCCTGAATTTCTTCTTCTGAGTGCTCAGGCAAATCAGGTAATACAGGAGATTCTGTAGGAGAAATACAATTTAGCAAATATGAAGGAGAGGTCTGTCGAAGGCCTAAATGGTCAGAAACAATCACGGATAGTTTTTCATGGGCAAGACGTTTTCTTAAGTCCTTCCGACTATCCTCAATGGTTGAGCGGACAAGCCAGATTTTTTGAGGAGTTGCAATGTTTGGGTCAACAAGGACTGTTCCTCTTGCAAAAGCCTGATGAGCCTCCTTTCTTGTCCATTCAATAAGAGTGTCAAACAGGGGATGCCCTGGACCCAATAACTTTGTGTTTTCAGGAACGCGTATCTTGCTTGCAACACTGACCAGTTGTTTGTCGAAAACAAAGGGTGTTTTGTAATGCTCTGAAAGAGGTCTTCTTAATTCTCTTGATAGTTCAAGCAATTTAGTTGGAGTAGGCCCAAGATGCCATACAGGAAAGTGCCTATCCTTTATTATAGTTCCACCACAGGCAGTCCATGCCCTTTCAAAAAATCGTTGAATAAATAGGGGTTGTAAGCGTCGTTCATCAGAGGCATCACGCAGTTCTCTTGCAGTTCGAAGATCAAGTCGCGAAGCAAGAGATGTTTTTTTCTGTAAAGATATAAGACGCTCTGCTTTTTCTTTTGAAGCAGTTGCCAGGACATCGTCAGCACTTACTTTTTTTGCTTCTTCGGGATCTTCGGAATCAATTGCCTTCTCAATGAGTTTAACTAAAGGCACATCTTCAAGCCACTCATCAATAACATCATAGACTCTGTCTGTGCCCATCTGCTCTCGCATTACATCCATCTTGGAGAGCACCTTCTGGAGAACAGCGCCTTCACGGGTATTCTGTGCAACAAGATTATAGACCCATACATCATTAGGTTGCCCATAACGATGAATACGACCCATCCGCTGCTCAAGACGATTAGGATTCCAGGGTATATCCCAGTTTATCAAGAATCGACAGAACTGGAGATTGATACCTTCACCCGCTGCATCTGTGGCAACCATTATTTTGGATTTCAGTAAAAATTCGCGCTGGGCATTCTTACGGGCTTCCACATCCATACCGCCATGAATGGTAGTAACAGTATAACCTTTATCTTCAAGACGTTGCGCAAGGTTTTCAAGAGTGTCACGATGTTCGGTAAAGATTACTAATTTTTCGTCATCAGCACGTATGATATCAGAGGAATCCAACACTTTAAGTAGTTCGGTAAACTTTGCTTCTTTGTGATTTTTAAGTGATAAAGCCATCTTATACAACCTTTCTACTTCATCACGCTCTTGCTGAACCTTTTCCGGGTCAGCAGTTAGAACCTGTCTGAATATTTTTTTATCTATTAATTCACGTTCTTCTTCTGGGAGTTCCTCATATTCAGAGATATCTCGTGGATCATCGGGGGCTGGTTGGCCTATTAGTAATCGTTTTTTCTCTGTAGTGCTTCTGTTAGGGTCATTAAGTATCTTTAATACCTCTTCAAGTGCTTTCAGTCTGTTTTCAAGGGTGCGGGTTATAGCATAGATACTACTTGCTAAACGTCGTTGCATTACCATGAGTGTAAGTTCAACATTTCTGTTTTTCTTTGCTTTGGCTTCTTTGCGTTTGGAGCGGACATAGTTGGTAACTTCGTCGTAAAGTTTTTTCTCTTCAGGAGTTAAATCATAGCCTACTGTTTTTGTGTGGCGCTCTTTAAATAGAGGTTTGTTATCCCAATCTACCATCTCCTCCTTAAGTCTTCTAAGGAAAAATCTGTTACGAGATTTGGTTATTGAGTTTTCATAGTCAAAGTCTTCTCCTGGATTGCCGTAAGTAGCAGTTTGTTCTCTTACGCGAAGCTCAACATGCTCGTCTTTTTGAAAGAGGTCTTGATCTAATAGAAGTAATAATCTGCGAAAGGTATCTTTGCGACCGCGATGTGGAGTTGCAGTAAGAAAAAGGAGATGATCGGTCTTTTTTGATAAAGCCTTGACAGCTTTATATCGATCGCTTTCTTCAACCTTGCTTCCATATTCGTAGGCAGATAACTTATGAGCCTCATCAACTACTATCATATCCCATGGAACCTCTTCTGCTGCTCTTAGGCAGCCTTCATTACGTGCCAAAAAGTCTATTGAAACCACGAACATTCCTTCTTCGCTATGTGCAAATTGTGCAGGTTCTGCTTCAAAAGATGCGCGGTTCACAAGGCGTGTGCGGAGGTCAAACTTTTCCTCCATTTCTTCTTGCCATTGCTTGGTAAGGCCTCCGGGTGTAATAATAAGAACTTTCTTGATAACACCACGGAAGAGAAGTTCCTTTATTAATAGACCTGTCATAATGGTCTTTCCAGCACCTGTATCATCTGCAAGCAAAAAACGAATACGGGGCAAAGGAAGTAGATATTTATATACAGCCTCAACCTGATGAGGAAGAGGATCAACAATGCTTGAATTTACAGCAAAGAGAGGATCAAACTGATGGGCAATTCTTATTCGTTCTGCCTCGGCTCCTAATAGAAAAAGCTCTGCATCACCGTCAAAAGTGTAATTTTTTCCACGAACTCTTTCAAGTTTAGACAGTTCTTCATCAGTGAGAGGGCGTTTAATAACACGACGGGTTTGTAGCCCGACACCTTCTACAAGTTTTTTACTGCCAAAAGGAGAGATGCGTTGTATCTCTATTAACTCATTTGGTTCAAGACCAGAGACTATATCACCGGGACCAATCATCTAATAATACTGTCCCCCTCGATTTATTTTTAAAGGTATTATAATATAAAGGATTTATTTGAATCTTGAAGTAAATACTATATTAAGGAATCTATTCCTTATACTCTAACAAATCCCCCACCGAACAGTTGAAATACTTGCATAGTTTATCAATTACATCAA
>CAZIBE010000138.1:0-8845 GCA_964536685.1 uncultured Calditrichaceae bacterium
GGGGTTCTGGGGTTCTAAAGATTGGCACAAAATAATTTATTTTGGACAAGTATGATTCAGAGTTTATTTTAAATACACCGCTGCGCTGATAAATCGGTATTGTCAACCTGGTGCAGGATCATTCAATATTAAGGAGGTCATAGATATAAGAGGATAATGTAAAAGTAAGATAACAGAGAACAGTTTTACATATTTTCCTTTCTATAGACGATGGTCGCGGGCAAAACGTTACTATGATTAAAAAGCTTGGTAAGATTTACCTTAGCTTTCACGTGGGAATATATGTGTGGCGATAATCGCCTCCATTTGCTTAGCATTTGTAACCGCCTGGCCGCGGGGATGGTTATTAAAAAATATATAGGTCTTAGCTGAACGACGCAGGATACTGCGTATATTCGTAATCCACTGTCGCAGTTCGTCTTCCGAATAGAGATAATCGTAACGTTCGGAACCCTGCCCCTTCCACCATTGTTCTTCATTACGCCCGTGAAAACGTACATACGACGCGCTTGTAGTGACAATATCCTGTGGCGGTAATAAACCGGCCAGTTGCGGCTCATCCACGTTCACATAACCTATGTTGTTCGCTTTAAGAAACTCGCTTACTGGCGGCTTATTCCAGGAATCATGGCGAAATTCCACGAACAGGGGCACATCTCCCACTGCTTCCCGCAAGCGAAACAGGTAGCCTCTGTTGTTCTGCGAATTTTTAAAGGAGAAAGGAAACTGGGCCAGCAATCCGCTTAGTTTACCGGCCTCTTTTAGCGGCGATAAATTTTCTAACAGATTTTTAACTGCCGGGCCGTCCTCTGAACGAACGTGTGTGGTTTCCTGATTTGTTTTGAAGATGAACTCGAAATCGGATGGTGTTTTTTCCGCCATACGCTGTGCAGTTTTACTGCTCGGAATAAAATAATAACTGCTGTTTACTTCGACTACCGCAAAAGAACGGCAATAGTATTCGAGCATCCTGCTTTTGGGCAAATCCTGAGGATAAAATAGGCCGCGCCAGTCTTCATAACTATAACCGGAAGTACCAATTTTTATTTTTTCCGCAAACCCCCGGCCACTATGTTCAGCCATATTTTGTACCCGCTTTTATTGATTCTTTGCGTAATAAATCTGATATTGCCTACATAAAGTTAATCTCTGTGCTACTATAAGGAAAGTGATTTATGAAAAAGGCGATAATAATTGGCGCTACATCGGGGATCGGTAAGGCGCTGGCACAAATCATGGTTCAAAAGGGTTACATAGTCGGCGGCTGCGGACGACAGGTTGACCTTCTGCAAAAGATAAAAGATGATTTGGGCGAAAACTTTCACTTTGTCCCGTTGGATATTCGCCGGGTAGATAGCATTCCCAGACAATTACAGGCGTTAATTAAAGAAACGGGCGGCATGGATATTTGTGTGATTTCATCGGGAATTTCCGAAAAGAACCGGAATCTGCAATGGGAAATTGAACAAAAAATTCTGGAAACGAACATTATAGGCTGGGCGCGCTGCGCTGTCTTCGCCAGCAATTATTTCAGCCGGCAAAACAGCGGGCATCTCATAGGGATTTCGTCCATCGCCCGTAAATTCGGTTATTACAATCCGGCTTACAACGCTTCCAAAGCCTTTGAGGATATCTATCTAAAGGGGCTGGCGCTGCGCCTGAAAAACAGTCAGGTAAATGTAACGATAGTTTATCCGGGCTTTGTCTACACGCCGATGACCGCCGGCCGAACGCACATGTTTTGGGCGGTAACGGCAGAAACGGCGGCCCGTTCCCTTCTAAAAGCCATCGGGAAAAAGCAAAAAATCGCCTACCTTACCCCGCGCTGGCGTTACATCGACTTGCTTTTGCACTGGCTGCCCGGCCGGTTCATTAAAAAGCTCTTATGAGCGTTTACTGTGATCCACTGCTTTTAATATTTTTAGATTTAAAACAATAAAACGCCAAAATTGATATATTTTATTGGTATTTTTAGGCATAGCTCTCTCCTGTTTATTCCGGAATAATCTTCCAGCCGATTTTGCCTTGAAACTTCCACATAAAGGTAGAATGAATTAGACGTTTCATCCAGGCCCCGGCCAGCCCCTGCTCCATATGCGTTACAAACAGGTCACGGCCCATTTCATTAGGAAAGCGGCGGTTATCAGGCACAACAGGATACATCAGTATGGTTCCGGCGCCGCCGTCCCACAGCGAATCGCCCATGGAAGCAATACAGGCAGCCACCATTTCTGTCATCCGCTCGCTATGGGTCAGGCGTCCCTTTTCCACAAGGTCAATTACATTTTTGGCTACTACGCGACCAATAATGCCCGACACCATACCCGTGCGCGGCGGGGCAGGCGCAATGGTCATGCCATTCGGGTTGGTATGTGGACGTGAAATCGGCCCCGGCGGCGCAAAAGCGATACCGGCGGCAAAAATATTGCGGTAATTGGAATTTTGATATATCGCCGGCCAGGCGTCAGGATTTTGTATCAAGTCATCATATTTCAGGCCATAAATGCCATCCACCAAGGTTAAGCCGGCTTTATTGACAATTTTTACAGAAACATCGCTGCCATCTTTATCCAGATATTTTAGTGGGATACCCAAAAACTGAGGAATGAGCATGGCAAAATCGTAGCTGGTTTCTCCTTTGTTACCGTCATGATCTTCCCAATAAATATTTTTATCATCCACTTTATACACGCCGCGACCTACCTGAGGAGTAATTCCATATTCAGCGAAAATACCTTTTATGAAATCTTCGCTGGTAATAATTTTACCTCCTTGTTTGGCCTGAATACCGCCTACGCCAAAATCGCCCAAAGCCGGCTCGTTGGAAAGCCATACCAATTCTGCATTATCCCGAATATTCATTTTCACCAGAGCTTTGTGGATATTGGAAATATACTCAAAGGCCGCGCCCTGACAGGTGGCGCCTGGGTGCCCGGTGCCGATGACAAATTTTACATGCTCATTTTTTTTAAGCCGTTCGACCTGCTCCAGAAAGATCTGCCGCGTTAGCAGGGTGTGCTCCAGTGTACAAATGGAATGGGTGTGTCCCACTGACGGCCCCAATCCTTCGGTACCTGCAAAATTGAGCTTTGGGCCGGTGGCATTAATCAGATAATCGTAATCCAGTTTCACTGGGCCATTGCCATTCACTTGTTCTGCCAGCACAAACTGTTCGTCAGGATGAACTTCCGTTACGCTGCCGTGCACAAAATTAACATGCATTTTATCGTAAACCGGTTTTAAGGGGAAATTGGTTTGTTCGGGCTTCATGTGGCCGATTCCCACCCACACCAGCGACGGAACAAATAAAAAATAGTTGTATTTATTCACTACCGTAACTTCCTGCTTTTTACCAATGGCCGAACCCAGGTATAGAGCCGCCGTATGGCCTGCAAAGCCGGCTCCAATAATAACTACTTTAGCCATGCGCTTCCTCCCGCTTTAATTACTATTGTTGCAAAAAAGACATACGATATGAAATTAACTTTTGACGCTACCTTATTTAATAGAAATTCACCTCATACCCCAAAAGCTTTCCCTTTTTATAATTAAAACGGGCCGAAAAAAATTCCCGTTTATTCAGCCATTGCATAAAAATACGGTCTCCGGCCCATAACGGCAACTCGGACAGGCGCTTATTTTCAATCCAGGCCAGTTCTCCTTCGGGCGAATCAATCAGCGTTCCGCTGAAATCATCAATTACAAAAATAAATACATACCAGTCTTTTTTGCCGTCAAATTGCGGAAACAGAATGAAGCCCTTGAGGAGCAAATGATGGACGTCCAGCCCCGACTCTTCTTTTATTTCGCGAATGGCACACTCCTCCGGCGTCTCACCCTCTTCCATTTTACCGCCCAGACCGTTCCATTTACCGGCGTGCATATCGTTTTCTTTTTTGATGCGGTGCAGCATCAGCGTCTTACTATTCTTTTGCACATAACATAATGTGGCTAGTTGCACTTTATTTGTCATTCACTTTCCCTTTTCACCAAAGAGTGTGCTCTTTAAGTTATTCATTGAAATTTGTGCAATTTGTGGATTTGAGAGCGAACTCATCAAAGAATGAGCCACAAAACCAATGCCGAAATTAACGGGACAGAAAGATTATCCGTACCGGCCGGCGAAAGCCCTTCGGCAATGGAGGCCGCCAACGCGGTAATAAAGGCAGCCAGAGCCGCCGTATGCAAAGGAATATCCATCGAATAGGGATAAGCGCTGCCCGTAATAATTTGAATGCTAAAAAAGACTGCCAAGCCGCTGACGATAAACATGGCCAGTGAACCTTTCCAGGTGCGCGTGTGGCCGAATACAGTGTAAGTTAACCGGCCCAACCCTTTGCCGATCAAGCTGGCGAAGGCGTCGCCCCAGGTCATGACCATTACCGGAGCCACGGCTACTATCACATGATCGCCGGGCAGACCTTTGCGCCAAAAAAGTAAAAACAAAACTGTAATGGAAATGGCAAAGTAGACCGTTCCCGGCGAGGAATCTTCTTCGTCCATGGTTTTGAAAATTTGATACTTGTAAAAGATGAAATTTAGAATAATAAAGGTGGCAAATGGCACGATGCCCCACTGATACGAATCGAAAATATATACGATACCCCACACCCACATACCGGCGCCGATGTGCACCAATTTGCGCGTTACCCACTGCGGCCAGCCGGCCTTTTTGCCGATAAATTCAATCAGACCTAACAGACCAAAGGCATACACATAAGATAAAACCAGACCGGTGATATCATTAGCGGACATTTTTTCTTCTCCCCCCTTGCGAAACTTCTTATATTTCGTAAGGTTTTGTCATAATAAGTTAATCCTGCGAAGTTTTACAACGCTTCATAATATGTATTTGCACAAAAGCGTCTGAAGCTTCGTACGGTTTAATCAAACAGAAATATCGCCAAATTCCTTTAATTTGCCCACCACTATATTCTTTATTTCCTGCAGCCGCTCTTCGTTTTTGGCTTCGAAACGCAGCACCAGCACGGGCTGGGTGTTGGAGGCGCGAACCAGTCCCCAGCCGTCGCCGAATTGTATGCGCACGCCGTCCACGTCGATTACCTCGTAATGTTGTGAAAAGTATTCTTTAGCTTTTTCGGCGATGGTGAACTTTAGCTCGTCGCTGGCCACTTCCGCGCGAATTTCCGGTGTGGAAAAATATTGCGGCACATCGGCCAATAGTTCAGATACTTTTTTATTCGTCTTTGAAACCAGCTCGGTCATGCGCGCCGAGGCGTAAATAGCATCGTCAAAGCCAAAGTAGCGATCGGCAAAAAAGAGGTGGCCGCTCATTTCGCCGGCCAAGGGCGCCTGAGTCTCTTTCATTTTCTTTTTCAGATTAGAATGACCGGTGCGCCACATAATCGGCTTACCGCCTGCTTTTTCAATCATTTCCGGCAAGGCTTGCGAACATTTTACTTCGAAAATAATCGGAGCCCCAGGGTTATGCTGCAATACATCGCGGCTGAAAATAATCATCAAACGGTCGCCCCAAATGATTTGCCCGTTTTCATCCACCACGCCGATGCGGTCGCCGTCGCCATCGTAGCCCACGCCAAAATCCGCGCCCGTCTCCTTTACGGTTTTGATCAATTCCTGAATATTATCCACAACCGTGGGGTCGGGATGGTGATTTGGGAAACGCCCGTCGGGTGTATCAAACAGGTCAATGCTGTCCACGCCCATTTCTTTGAACAACCGATGCGCCACCAGGGAAGCCGCCCCGTTGCCGGAATCCAGCACGACTTTGACCGGCCGTTCGATGTGAATATTCTGTTTAATATAATCGATATAAGAATCAATCAACTCCGCCTTTTCGTAGCCGCCCTGCCCTGTTTTGAAATCTCCCTGTTCGATAATATTTTTAATATCCTGAATCATCGGACCATAGACGGGCGCATTGTGCATAGTAACCTTAAAACCGTTAAATTCCGGAGGATTGTGAGAGCCGGTAATCATCACGCCGCCCTGCACATCCAATTGGTGCATGCTAAAATACTGTACAGGCGTGGGCACAGGGCCAATATCTACCACATCCACGCCAACGCTGCGCAACCCGCTGATTAAATCTTCCCGGAAACGCTCCGTGGAAAGACGTACGTCGCCGCCAATGGAAATCTTTTTAGCGTCGTGATTCAACAAATAGGTACCGATGCCTTTGCCTAACAGTACCACTACGTCGTCGGTCAGATCTTTATCCACCACACCGCGGATATCGTATTCACGAAAAATATAGGGATTAATCATCAAATTTCTCCTTAAATTTATTTCACTTTATCTGTTTCTTTACATTTGCCATCTTAACCATATATTTTGCAGGGATAATTCCGCTTAGCGGAGAGCCTGCCGTAAGCCAGAAACACGTGTAGCGCGAATGGCGAAAAATACCGGCCGCCGTTTTTAAAAACACAGACCTATCCGCCCGGGCAATTTCCTTTTGCAGATCGTTTACGGAATGCAAGTAACCATATTTTACCAGCAGTTTCATCATCAACGTCAGGCGGGGCCTGGGCTCTGCCGCATACAGCTCCATCCGTTTGCTCAATTTCTCCTGTACTTCCTTAATGTAATCCATACTCAAATTTTTCAAAAAGGAACTTTCAATTTTATTCCAGCTTTTCAGCAGTTTTACCGTAGAAAGATGGTTTCCGCTGAGTAGAAAATCCGGCATAAAAACAGGAACGGAGGGATTGCTTAAAAATTGCAAGGGTGATTCAACCTGAAAGGCGCCGCTGGCAAGACGCTTTATTAAAAAATCATAAAACAATTGCTGCAACAACAAAATTTGAGCAACGGTCAGATTCGCTGTTGCCTTCACGCTTAAATCAAGCGCCAGCATATCGCCGGGCAACCCGGTAACGGGAATAATAATAAAGGTGCTGGGATCTGATTCAGATTTAAAATTAAGGGTCTTCAACCGCTCCTGTGATTCAGACATGTGCGGCAAATTGATATACCAGCAAACCGCAGGAAAGCGTCTCGCTGAAAAAAAACGCTCTTCAAGATAGGCGGCGGCTAAGGGAGGCAGACAGGAATGGCGGCTGATATCTTCGGGCTTATAAAGTTGCAGCAATTCACCGCAACTGACCGGTTTTTCGGGAGGGACGGGATTCAGCTGATAAGCGGAAAAAGCGCCTAAACGTAAAACAGGAAAGATGCTTTCTTTTGCCCCACCTGTGTGCATAACATCCTTTTTTACAATATTTCCATTACAAATGACATACGAGCCGTTCAAACGGGCGTCGTACGAGGCAATTTTCAACGGTTCAGCGGCATACGACTCCCCGGCAAAGCGGAATAGCAAAACGCAAATGATTAGAATATTTCGAATCAAAGATTTCATTTTTTTTCCGCAATCACAGTCAACAGGTTAGCCAGAATAGAATCGGATAGTTGCAGCATCTCCTTAACCGGTAAATTCTCTTCTGTGTAAACCCGGAATATCTCGGCAGCGTCGGAAAAATAAAGTCCGGATAGTAAATAGCGTGCCGCCCGTTGAGAAGGATTATCGTAAATAAATTTTAAGCGCGGAATGTACACATTTCGGTACCAGGAACGAAAGCAGTCCGCCGGCTTTAATCGAATATCCGCTACTTCAGTACGAAAGCGCTGCCAGTCCCCTGGTGTGAAAGAGCGATTTTCCAGCGCAAGTAAAAAAATACCCTGGCCAAAGGTGTAAGGATAAAAAATATCGGTATGAACGGACGGATTTATTTCTGTGAAAATCGAATGCAGCATGTCGTCCAACCATTGCAGGGTAATAGCCTGCAGATGGTTTGACGGCGGTAGTTCAAACCAGAAGTACTGTTTATCTGATGATGCAAATGCTTCCGTCTTTTGAACAGCCAGATTTTGTTTCCTGCCTGTTTTCGCTCTTTCGCCGGCAGGATCGTTCCCCGCCAAAGGAATCTGCTGTAAAAAATCCAGCGTATCGAAATTACCGTACAAATAGATATGCAAATAAGGTTGAATTTTATGCTGCCTGAAATAAGCCGCTTTTCGAAAAGGGGAAAATTCTGTAAAAGCAAAGGATTTTTCATCGGGATGGCTGCGGGACAGCTTTACTACTAACAATGAATCCACAAAGAATCGTATATTCTCAGCCCGTCTATACGCGTGGTAATTGAATTTATTTTGCTCGATTTTAGCCAGCAGGTTGAGCAACAGGGGGAACTTATCGCCGGGAATTTTAGCGCTGCAATAGCCAACTTCCTGAGGATTGAATGCAGATGAGGGCTGAAAACCGGCCGGAATGTAGTTTACAACAGCGCCAATCTGCCTTAACTCCCTCTGCAGCATTTTAACAAACCACATGGTTGCAGCGCCTTCCCCGCCTGCTTCTTGCCAGCGGGATACATCCAGTAAAAAATGAATGTTTACAAAGGATGCTTCCTTATCCACTTCTAACAGAAAATCGCTCCCGGAGGCAGAGACGCCCTGCACCGGCTGCGCTATTACAGGAAATATAAAAAACAATAAAAGAAAAATTATTTTACTCGGCATAGTTTAATTTAGAAAATCATGCCACATAAGACAATAAGCATTTAGAAATTAAATAAACCGCGCCTAATTTCCTATCCTGCATTCAATGGTTAAAGATTGCCAAAAATGTCAGCTTTATTGCGTTTTTAGTCCTGCTATTTCTGGGTATACCTCTTTCCCGCTAAAAGTGAGCAAGGTCATGTACCTTCATTTTTATTTTTTCTATTATGAGGCGTATCTAATCAAAGCTGTCCTAAATAAATATAAATGGATTAATTCATGTTGTTTCTGTTGAAGATAGCAACGCAAATCAGGCATTTTCAAAAAACAACCCTTATGCCTATGTATGATTTTCATTTTT
>CAZIBE010000139.1:0-8558 GCA_964536685.1 uncultured Calditrichaceae bacterium
GCACCAAGGCGGTGATCCCGGTGCATCTGTTCGGGTTGTGCGCGGATATCGATGCGATCCGAGCAGTATTGCCGCAGGAAGTGAAGATTGTGGAAGACGCAGCATGTGCCGCCGGAGCCGTGTACAAAGGAAGGAAGGCTGGCTCCTTGGGAAACGCAGGCGTGTTTTCGTTCCATCCGCGCAAGTCCATCACCACGGGCGAGGGCGGCATGGTGACCACAAATGACGATGAACTGGCTGAACGCATGGTCATGATGCGCAACCATGGTGCCAGCATTTCCGAGGAGCAGCGTCATCGCGGGCCGCATCCGTATTTGCTGCCGGATTTCAACCTGCTTGGGTTCAACTACCGGATGACGGACTTGCAGGGTGCAGTCGGCCTGGTGCAGCTTGAAAAGCTGGAGCGGTTTATTTCCGATCGAGCCAAATGGGCCGCATGGTACCGGGAACAACTGGCTGGGCTGGAATGGCTGCGCTGCCCCTGGGAGCCGGTAGAAGGACGGCACGCATGGCAGGCATTCGTCACCTGGGTGGATCCGGACAAGGCGCCCATGCCGCGCAACGAAATGATGGACCTCCTGCAGCAAAATGGCGTCTCCACACGACCGGGCACCCACGCGGTGCATATGCTGGGACTGTATCGCGAACGATTCGGCCTGCATGCGGACGATTTTCCCGGTGCGCGCGATTGCGACCGCAACACGATGGCGATTCCCCTCCACAACCGGATGACCGAAGACGATTACCGATATGTGGTGGATACGTTGAGGGATATAGCCTCATGTTGATAGACGATTTGTTTTCACAGCGGCTTGAACAGGTCGACGGAGTGTATTTGCTTCACGACGGTGAATCTCCATTTGAGAATCAGCGCCAGACTAATGAGGCCTTCACCAGAAAATGGTCGGCGTACAGCGCAGAGGAAATTGCCGAGCAGGAAAAGCTTTTTTCTTTTCAGAAGAAGTGGTATTTGAGCCTGTACGGGTTTTCTTCAGAAGAGGAACTGGCTGGGTACTTGCGCGGTCGCTCCGTGATCGTGGATGCAGGTTGCGGCTTAGGCTACAAGGCAAAATGGTTTGCGGACCTCAGTCCGGATTCGTTAGTGGTTGGGATTGATTACTCGGACGCAGTATTTATCGCAGCCGAGCGCTACGGAGGCGTCGGTAACCTTTGTTTTGTCAGGGGGGATATAGCGGACACGCAGATCAGAAACGAAATAGTCGATTATGTCAGCTGCGATCAGGTCATTATGCATACCGAAAATCCAGAGAAAACATTTTCAGAACTGGTCAGGATATTGAGGCCTGGAGGAGACTTCTCCGTATATGTTTATGCGAAAAAGGCATTGCCTAGAGAATTGTTGGATGACTATTTTAGGTCTAGATCAAAAAGTATTCCACATGAAGAGATGATGGGTCTGAGTAAGCAGGTGACTGAATTGGGTCGTCGTCTCAGTGAACTGAAAGCAGAGATTGATGTGCCAGATATTCCACTGCTTGGTATTCGCGGTGGAAGAATGAATATCCAGCGATTTATTTACTGGAACTTTTTGAAATGCTTTTGGAATGAAGAGCTTGGATATGCTACCTCGGTAGCGACCAATTATGACTGGTATTCACCTTCCAATGCCAAGCGCTATTCCGAAGAGGAGTTTCGCGCGATGATTCGTTCCCATAATCTGGGCGAAGTGCATTTCCACTCGGAAGAGGCCTGCTACAGTGGAAGGTTCAGAAAGCCATGTGTGGCATAGCAGGGACTATCAATCTGGATGGTGAACCAGTTTCACCGGTTGTTCTGAAGAGGATGACCGATGCCATTGCTCATCGTGGCCCAGATGGTGATGGCCAATGGGTTGAAGCAAATGTAGGGGTTGGGCACCGCCGTCTTGCCATCATTGACACCTCCCCGGCCGGCCGTCAGCCGATGATCAGCGCCGATCATCGCTATGTCCTCAGCTACAACGGCGAAATCTACAACTATCGGGAACTGCGGACGGAGCTGGAAGCAGAGGGCTACTGGTTTCGCTCGGAGACGGACAGCGAGGTGGTGCTCTACGCCCTGGCGCATTGGGGGGCAGATGCGCTGTCGCGGTTCAATGGCATGTTCGCCTTGGCTTTCTGGGATCGCAAGGAACGCCAATTGCTTATCGCCCGAGACCGTTACGGCATCAAGCCCTTGTATTACGCCCGACAGGGCAATCGGTTCTCCTTCGCCTCGGAGCAGAAAGCGATTCTCGCCCAGCCCGACTTCCGGCACGAAATCAACCTGCCCGCCGTGCTCGAATATTTCACCTTCCAGAACATCTTTACCGACCAGACCTTCCTGAAGGATATTCGCATGCTTCCCGCCGGGCACTATGGCGTGCTGCGGGAAGGAAGCGGAAAATTGAGCCTGCATCAGTATTGGGATTATCACTTCCGCGAGCCGGAGCACCCCGGGAGCAAGGAGGAATATCTGGAAGAGTTGGACCGGTTGTTCCGCCAAGCGGTCAACCGCCAGCTCGTCAGTGATGTGGAGGTGGGGGCCTATCTCAGCGGCGGAATGGACAGCGGCTCCATCACAGCAATCGCAGCGAAAACCTATCCGTATCTCAAAAGCTTTACCTGCGGGTTCGATCTCAGTTCGGCATCCGGGCTGGAGCTTGGTTTTGATGAACGCCAAAAGGCCGAGGCGATGTCGGCCCGTTTCAAGACCGAGCATTATGAAATGGTGCTCAAGGCCGGCGACATGGAGCGTGCCATGCCCAAATTGGTCTGGCACCTGGAGGAGCCCAGGGTCGGGCAGAGTTATCCGAATTTTTATATCTCACAATTGGCGAGCAAATTCGTCAAGGTAGTGCTTGCGGGTAGTGGGGGAGACGAACTGTTTGGCGGATACCCTTGGCGTTACTACCGAGCGGTGCATTGCCGGAATTTCGAGGACTATATCGACCAATATTACCTCTATTGGCAAAGGCTGGTGGACAACAGGCATCTGAAACGGCTGTTTGCGCCGGTCTGGTCGGAGTTGGAGGGTGTATGGACGCGCGACATATTCCGAGATGTCTTTGTCAACCACGAAAACACCCTCGAACGCCCGGAGGACTACATCAATCATTCGCTTTATTTCGAAGCGAAAACCTTTCTTCACGGTTTGTTCGTGGTGGAAGACAAGTTGTCCATGGCGCATGGATTGGAGGCAAGAGTGCCCTTCATGGACAACGATCTGGTGGATTTTGCCATGCAATGCCCGGTTGCGCTCAAGCTGAACAAACTGGATGAGGTGATCCGTGTTGACGAAAACGACGTTGGTGATAAGAAGACCATTTATTTCCAGCGAACCAATGACGGAAAACAAATCCTGCGCGACATGATGCGGCGCTATATCCCCGAGAGCATTACCAAAGCCGAAAAACAGGGGTTTAGTTCGCCTGACGCAAGTTGGTTTCGCGGCGAGAGTATCGACTTTGTGCGCCAGTCATTGTTGAACGACCAAGCCCGCCTTTACCAATTGATGGATTTCAATGCGGCGAAAGGCTTGCTGGAAGAGCATCTGTATGGAAAGCAAAACAGGCGTTTGTTGATCTGGTCGATGTTGTATGTGGAAGAATGGTTGGAGGGTAGCCCGTGAGAATCGTATTTATTGGAGCCAGTAGCTTCGGCTTGCGCTGTCTGAATGCTTGTATCCAGGTGCCCGATGTGCGGGTGGTTGGTATTGTTACGGCTCCGAGACGTTTCTCCATTTCCTATCGCCCTTCTGGCGTAACCAATGTGCTGTTTGCCGACTTCAGGAAATTCTCTGAAGCTAACGATATACCCATTGTGTCTTTGCACAGTTCAATGAGTGAGAAAGGGTTGCTGGATACCGTAGCGGTATGGAAACCGGAAGCGTTTATCGTAGTGGGTTGGTATCACATGGTTCCCAAGAGTTGGCGCACCATTGCCCCCGCCTATGGCCTACATGCCTCTTTGCTGCCCGATTATAGCGGTGGCGCTCCATTGGTTTGGGCGATGATCAATGGCGAAACAAAAACGGGCATCACCTTGTTTCAAATGGACGATGGAGTGGATTCCGGTCCAATCGTAGCGCAAGCCGAAGAGCCTATATATCAGGATGATACGATTGGCTCGCTTTACGGTCGAGTCGAACAGCGTGGATTGGGTTTGCTGCGAGAGTATCTGCCTTTACTGGCACAAGGCAAGGCGGTGCTTCACCCTCAGGATGAGTCACGCCGCAGAATAATGCCACAAAGAAGCCCGGAAGATGGGCAAATCGACTGGAGCATGGATGCGGATTTCATTGATCGTTTCATTCGTGCGCAGACCCGGCCGTATCCAGGGGGGTTCTCCCGCATGAATGGGCATAAGTTGCTGATCTGGGAGGCGCGTTGTGCGAATGAATCTGTCCAATCTGACCGGCTAGGATTGGTGAAAATTATCAAACAGGAAGGGCGCCGGGTTGCTTGTGCGCGGGGGAGCATTGAGTTACTGGAGGTAAAATATGGCGGAAAAGTCTACTCGGACGGACGTTTGGAAAAGTTGTTCCGGGGGAGGGGTAGATGCTCGAAAGTCTAGCGGGCTTCTCGAAAAGCTAAGATGCATGTGGGCTCTGGAAATGCGGCGGGTGCTGCACCGATGGAACCGTGGCCTCCCGTTTGGAGACTATGTTTCCGATCGCTGGGAACGTGCGAGAATACTTGGGTTCGGTGAAGGTGCGAGCATTTATGACAGCTCCTTAGTGATCGGAGGGGTGGTGGTCGGAAAGAATACATGGATTGGCCCGTTTACCGTCTTAGATGGATCGGGTGGCCTGCGAATCGGAGACAATTGCTCCATCAGTGCAGGCGTGCAAATTTATACTCATGATACTGTTCGTTGGGCGACGAGTGGTGGTGAACACGAGCCAGAATATGCGCCGGTCTGCATTGGCGATCGTTGCTATATCGGTCCTAATGTGGTTATCACAAAAGGTGTAACCATCGGAGATGGTTGTGTGATTGGGGCGAATAGTCTGGTGAACCGCAATATTTCCAGTGGTGCGAAAGCTTGGGGCACGCCAGCGAGGATTCAGGGACAAGTGAGTCGTTTGGATAGCGAATGAAATGTTGCAAGATCCGGATATCCATCAGGTTGACTTGAAAATATGCTCGCGTTGCATATACGACGAGCGTGTTCCATCCATCGAGTTTGATGCCGAAGGAGTTTGTAATTATTGTCGTCAAGTAGAGCGGTTGACGGACCAATATGGAACAGGTCAGCCTAAGGGCGAGGCGCTTTTTTCAACCATTCTGGAAGAGGTTAAACGCGCGGGTATAGGAAAACCATACGATTGCATCATCGGTGTGAGCGGAGGAACTGATTCGTCTTATTTGGTCTATTTAGCCAAGGAGCGATGGGGACTGCGTCCACTTGCCGTGCACTATGACAACACTTGGAACTCGGCGATAGCCACCATGAACCTTCACAAGGTCTTGAACGCATTGGATGTGGACCTTTTTACACATGTGGTGGCGAACAAAGAGATCGACGACATATTCCGTGCATTCTTTCTGGCCAGCGTGGCGGAGATCGAAGCCGCCACCGACTTGGGTTATGCTTATCTTTTACGTATGGTGGCAGCAAAATATTCCATAAAATATATATTTGAAGGGCATTCCTTCATAGAAGAAGGGATTACGCCGCTGGGTAGGAATTATTTTGATGGTCGCTATATCCGGGCTATACACGAAAAGTTTGGGCGGGTAAAAATGAAAACTTATCCGTTAATGACGTTTTCCAGGTTTTTGTGGTCCAGTCTCTTCAGGAGGGTGAAGTTTATACGCCCCCTTTGGTATCTTGGTTATTCTAAGGAAGAAGCCAAAGATTTTCTTTCTGAACAATTTGGCTGGCAATATTATGGCGGACATCATTTGGAAAACCGTATGACGGCCTTTTGTCATGGTGTGTATCTTCCGCAAAAATTCAACGCTGATTTGCGAAATAATACGCTGTCTGCAAGGGTGCGAAATGGGACTCTTTCCAGGGATCAAGCATGGGCGGAATACAATACACCTCCAGTGATTGAGTACGAATTGGTTGCGTATTTCAAGAAACGCTTGGAATTGTCCGATGAGTTATATGATGAGGTAATGCGGTCACAACCTAAAAGTTGGAAAGAGTATCCCACATACAAGAAACGCTTTGAGCGTTTTCGCCCACTTTTTTATTTGCTTGCAAAGGCCAATCTGGTGCCGATGAGCTTCTATCTCAAATACTGTTTTCCCGCCAAGGAGTTGGCATGATCATAATAGTCGATTACGGTATGGGAAATTTGGGATCCATGCTCAATATGTTCAAACGCATTGGAGCAAAGGCGAGTATCGAGTCGGACCCGGATGCTCTGAGTCATGCAGAAAAACTGGTATTGCCGGGTGTCGGTGCCTTTGATGCTGCCATGCAGCGCATTAATTCCCTGCCGGGCCTGCGCGAGGTATTAGATCGGAAAGCACTGGTGGAGCGGGTGCCTGTTCTGGGTGTCTGTCTGGGCATGCAGCTTCTCACCCTCTCCAGTGAAGAGGGAAAAATGGCGGGGTTGGGTTGGGTTCCTGGTGGCGCTCGCCGATTTCCAAGACAAGAAGGACTTAAAATTCCGCACATGGGTTGGAATGTAGCCCGCCCCAATGTCCATAGTCCCCTTACTGCAAATGTAGGAGACGAGCCACGTTACTATTTCGTGCATTCCTATTATGTGCAGGTGGATGATCCCAGACATTCCCTCATGCGTACCTACTACGGGATCGAGTTCGATTCGGCGATCGGAACTGACAACATCCTTGGCGTACAGTTCCATCCTGAAAAGAGTCATCGGTTCGGAATGCAGATACTGAAAAATTTTGCGGAGCTGTAACCATGCTTCGTACCCGTGTCATTCCTGCGTTGCTTTTGCGTGACGAAAGTCTGGTGAAAACTGTACGGTTTGGTAAGTTCACCTATATCGGTGATCCTTGCAATACTGTGCGTATTTTCAATGAATTGGAGGTGGACGAGCTTCTCATTCTGGATATTACCGCCTCCAAGGACGGCCGTGGTCCTAACCTGAAGGTGCTTGCTGACATTGCCAACGAGTGCTTTATGCCCCTGGGTTACGGAGGGGGGGTGCGTTCGCTAGATGATGCAAAGGCTGTGTTTGATATTGGCTTTGAGAAGGTGTCTATAAATACCCACGCTATTAATAATCCGGAACTTATTACCGACATTGCGGAGCACTACGGGAGCCAGGCTGTGATCGTATCGATCGATGTGAAACGCGGCTGGTTTGGGAGGCCGACAGTGCGAATGCTGGGGGGCAAACGCAATGCGCGTCGTGATCCTGTCGAATGGGCGAAAGAAGTAGAGCGGCGTGGGGCAGGAGAGATACTGCTCACCTCCATAGACCGTGAAGGTACTTGGGAAGGTTTCGATCTAGATTTAGTCGGTAGCGTCGCAACTGCAGTGGATATCCCGGTGATTGCTCATGGTGGAGCAGGATCGGTGGAGCATATCGTGGAAGTCGTCAATAAAGGGCATACATCTGCGGTTGCCCTTGGAAGCATGGTGGTGTTTCAGAAAAAAGGTATGGGGGTGTTGGTGAATTTTCCGGCCGCCGAAAGTCTGGAGGGTCTGGCGCATGGAAGTTGAGTTTCAATTCACTTTTGCAAAGCTTGAGGAACAATATTGCGTTGCATTAGCAGGCTGTTGAAAAACTCTCAGAATTCCGCAAGATCAACCTGAACGTATCGATACGGTGATATTGACGATGCGAGGTCCGGACATTCAGCAAGAGACGCTGTTCAGCACGGTGAGCCCGGAGCAGCGGGTGCCAAAGGATCATCCGTTGCGTCCCATCCGACGGATGGTCGATGAGGCTCTCAAGGCGCTGGACGGCGAGTTCAATGCCTTATACGCCGACAGGGGCCGGGACTCGATCCCGCCGGAGAAGTTGCTGCGGGCACAGCTTCTGGTGGCGCTCTACACCATCCGCAGCGAGCGGCAGCTGGTCGAGCAGATCGACTACAACCTGTTGTTCCGCTGGTTCGTGGGTTTCTCGATGGACGACCGCGTCTGGCATCACTCGACTTTCACGAAGAACCGGGATCGATTGCTTGAAGGCGAGGTGGCACACAAGTTCTTTGCCCAGGTACTGGAGCAGGCCCGGGCTGCCGATCTGCTGTCGAAGGAACACTTCAGCGTGGATGGCACGCTGATCGAGGCCCTGGCCTCGCTCAAGAGCTATCGCCCCAAGGATGAAGAGGAACCGCCGACTCAAGGCGGTGGGCGCAATCCCACAGTGGACTTCCGTGGCGAGAAGCGCAGCCGGGACACCCATGAATCGAAGACCGACCCGGATGCGCTGCTGTTCAGAAAGAGCAAAGGCACGACCGCCAAGCTCAGCTACATGGGCCACCTGTTGATGGAGAACCGTCATGGGCTGATAGTGGACGCCCGGGTGACCCAGGCGACAGGAACCGCCGAACGGGAGGCTGCCATCGACATGGTCGAAGCGCTCACCGGCACGCACCGGGTGACGGTGGGCGCGGACAAAAACTACGACACGAAGGGCTT
>CAZIBE010000140.1:0-8409 GCA_964536685.1 uncultured Calditrichaceae bacterium
TAATCATTTTTCTAATGTAAGTTTATATCTACCCACTCAAAACTAAAAAGAACCTTTATTTTAATTTTATACTTTTCTACTAAATCATAATAAATTTTTTTGATTTCTTTTTCTTTGTCTATTGTATATTCATTCTCAATTATTTCACCTTCTCTTACTTTACGTTTATATTCAGGCGATGGGAAATACTTGTAATTAAATTTTGATAGTTCTGATAATAAGTTTTCCTCAAAAGCAACATTATTCCTTGTTTTTTGAAAATTCTCTAATTTTATTGTTATTTGGCGAATTACCTCTTTTAGATTTTGTAAATCATGTCTTTCGACTTTTATGTTACTTATTATGGCATTGAATGCGGAAATATCAATGCCAACAGCATGCATTCCTAATTCGTTTGATTGAACCAACGTTGTTCCACTACCGCAAAAAGGGTCTAATACGATATCCCCCTTTTTAAAATATGTTTGTTTCTTAAATTCATCCGTGTGAGAATCTAAGAAATATTCGACCAATTGAGGAATAAACTTACCTTTATATGGATGCAACCGATGGACGTGTTTAGTCCTTTCGGATTCTTTATATTCGACGAAAGATAAATGCCAGTTAAGATCTTTACCAAATTTTTCTTTCCATTTTTCTTCACTATTATGATTATGAGAATCATAATATTTTTTTAATTCTTCAAGATTTATTAAAGGACTACCATTGCTGCCATATTTTTTAATTCTGCCATATTGCACTAAATACGAAATATTTGAGATTGTGACCGTGCGATTTAAATATTGTGAAGCCCATTTGCTCGCTTCTTTCAGGTTAATTAAATCTTCATTATCTATATTAAACAATGCTATTTGCTCCATTATCTTTAACTTCAAAATCCAATATTGGTTTTTACTTTTTGGCTCCTACAGAATTTATAATGATTTCAGATGAAAACAAATTTAAAGAGGTAATATTACTCAAACTACCATTCAATTGGCAACTATACTGCCGCCGTTAACGGTAATTGACGCTAATTTAAAAAAAATTAAGAGTTGTTTCTAGCATATAAATAAAAAAATATAAAAATTACGTTGATTACCCAGTTATTGTAATGTACGTATCAAAAGCGGTTGGTCAGCTTAATTTCAATTCCCTCAAATTCCGGCTCGTAACGGCAGACGCCGCCCACGCAGATAAAGCCCTCGCGGCGCGTACCATACAGCAAGGAAAGGCGCTGATTCTTCCAGAAATTAAAGGACATGGTTCCGTAAATCCAGAAATGGCGCTCCATTTGTACGTTACGCAGCTGATCTTTGTTGGTGTATTCGCTGACGATGGCGGCGCTTAACAGCGGCGACCGCGAATATTCCAACAATAAAAATTCATTGTCGTATTCGCTTAAATCCAAACGGTTTTTTGTATGCTGATGCTGTACGCTCACATGCAGTTGATCGCGCTCGCTTAAATTGAAAGCCCCGTCCACTAACGGCGTAACGTTTTCCGTATTAGTGGAAAAATCATAATTCCAGTCCGCGGCCACGTGGTATTCGATCTTATCTCCCAAAAAGTGATTCCATTCCAGATAGTATTCGGCAAAAATGCGTTTGCGATCGTGCGTAAAGGTTTGGCTGTGGTTGGCCAAAAGCTGCATGTCGTCATTAAAATTGTAGCTGGCCTCCAGCTGGTAGCCGCGTTCGTCATCCTGGTTTAAGGCGTGAGGATGACGGTTAAGCAGCGAAAAAACATGTTCTCTGGTTACGGACGGCGCGGCGTTGTACTCCGTTTCGTAACCGTTCTTAAAAGACATGTGGTTGTAATCTTTTATTTCGGCGGTAACGGCTAAACGTTCAAAGGCAAAATTGGCTGCGGCATAATAGCTGTAAGCCGGCGTCCATTGCGGACGGACGGCTTCAAAATAGACGTCGCCCCGGTCGTGGCTATAGTTCACACGACCGGACCACACATGCTGCGTTTTTTGACCGGAACGGCTGTTGTACAACAGGCTGGCGCCCACTTGCAGATCACGCCGCGGTCTTAGCTCGGCGTCGTAACCATTAATAAAATCATCACGGCGGTTGTATTTGTCGCGCATGCGCCCGGCAAAGGCCTTAAACTTAAACTTCTTTTGCGCCAGATGGAAACGCACACCTTCGATGTTTGTATCCACGCGCAGGTTGCGGTCTTCATAGGTGCGCAGGGTCAGGCCGCGTCCGAACATCTCATAAAAATTACCCACTGTCAGATGCATTTTATGGTAGGCGAACTGCAGATAGCGGAAGGTTAATTCATAATTCTTTAGTAAAGAATCCTTCGGGAAAATATAGGGATCAGGCGGGTGGTTGATTTCGTAACGCAGGCCGGCTTTAAACCAATTATGCTGCCAGGTTACATCCGCCCAGTCTTCTAAAATATTTCGCTGTTCTTTTTTCCAGTGTGTATATACAAGCTGGTTCCTGAAAGAAATCTGCGCTTGCAATTGCAGCGCCGCGCCCAACAATAAAAGAACAAAAAGAATCCGCCTCATTTCCGCTTCCGTTTATTTTTTGGTTTTCCACAGTTTAGTCAGTTCTTCCTCAACCTGCGCTTCGTCGCCTTTACGATAGCCGCTATGCGTGTAAACAATTTTACCCGTTTTGTCGACTATCATCGAAAATGGAATTTCGTTCACTAACAAACCGCGGCTCACCTCGCCGTTGGGATCGATTAAAAAGACAAAATCGTACTGACGGTGCGAGCGCACATAGCGTTTAACCTTAGCCAGACTGCGCGGGGAATCCAAAGAGATGGCCACAACCTGAATATCCTTATCGCTGTATTTTTCTTTGATTTTTTGCAGGGCCGGCTGTTCTTTTTGGCAGGGTAAACACCAGGTAGCCCAAAAAGTGATGATGGTGGCGTCGTGATCCAGATTTTCGGCAAAAGCAAAGGTATCGCCGTTGATATCATCCAGTTCCACCTGTTTGACGTTTTGAGCCGCCAACAATATGGGAAGCAATATGAGCAACATAAGTACTTTTTTCATTGGTACATCCTTATCCGGTGATTTTCATTCATAGGATTAAAAAATAGCATTACGGAAAATGATCTCCGCAATGCTATTATTAAAGTTGAAGGCTATGGAATACGACTATTTAATTAACAGCATCTTGCCATAGCGTATCTCGCCGCCTGCCTTAAGACGATAGATGTAAGTACCGGACGGCAGCCCGGCGGCGTCAAACATAACAGAATGAGCCCCCGCCCCTTGTTTACCTTTGACTAAGGTGACAATCTTCTGTCCTTGTACATTATATACGTCCAGTTTCACAAAATTCGTATTTCGTAATTCGTAATTAATAATTGTTTGCGGATTGAACGGATTAGGATAGTTGCCCAGCAAACGCAAGCTTCGGACAATATTACCGGTACGCTCAATGCCTACCGGCACGGTAGTCACAGCGAAATCCTGAAACAGCGTATCGGTCGGCCCCCAGGCAAAAAACATCAGCCGGGCATTACCTGTGCCGGCTGTGGTATCCGTATTGAAGGTTAAAGTAAATTGCAGGCTGTCTCCGGCATTAATCACCGAAGTTACCGTATCCTGTTCCGGAGAAACGCAAATATCAAAACAGATAGAAGTGCTCCAGTTAACCGGCAGTTCATTTTGAACACGCACGGCGCTTACGGTTAGCAAAGAGTCGGTTAAATTACGCACATAGCCGCCGACTTCATAGCTGCCGCCGGCATCCCCTTCGGCAGCGGTGTCCAGCGCGGTTAACTCAAGCGCAGGCTCAATGATGGTTGAAACGCTGAACCAAACTGAATCTTTCTCGACATTAATCAGATCATCAAAAACCATCAATACCTGTCCTTGGGCAGGAATTAAATCCGTATTGAAAGCAATGTCAAAAAAGGCGCTGTCTCCCGGATTAGCCGCCACCGGATCGGATTGATCCACCGTGGGGCCGTAACATTTATCGCCAAAACAAATAGTCGTCGACCAATCGTCCGGAACATCCTTGACCGTCTTAGTCGCTTGAAACAGCGTCGCACTGCTACCGATATTATGCACCCACGCTTCAAAAATGATTGATTCACCGGGCATGATTTTAGCGGTTGAATCAACCACATCCACGCGCATGGTAGCGGCAGATAGCATTTTTACGGCGAAAATAACAATAAATACCAAACTTAGTTTTTTCATGTTTATGAACCTCAATCTGATTCTACCCACAGTTTACTTTATCAGGATCATCTTTTTTGTAGCTGAGAATGCCCCGGCGTTAATCGTGTAAAAATAAATACCGGAAGCAAGATCGGCGGCGTTAAACTGAACTTTATGATAACCGGCGCTTTCAACTCCATCCACCAGTGATTTCACAATCTGTCCAGCAGAATTAAATACATTAAGCTGAACTTCACCGCCCTGCGGCAATGAATACGAAATCGTGGTTGTCGGATTAAAAGGATTGGGATAATTCTGTTCCAACGAGTAGTCTTTAGGCAAAGCATTTGTATGCTGGCCAATTGCGCTGTACGGATTGCCAAGATCAACTTTGGCCGCTACCATCACTTCTTTTGTATCATCATTTTGGACAAAAGCGATTAGTTCGCAGTTGTCTCTCACCACTCCCGCCGGGATGGTAAAGTTAATGGTATTTTCGAACTGCGTACCAACGGCGGGCGGCTCCGTACCGTTCCACATCTTGGTTCCGTTGGCATCGGGGAACATTTGGCGTTCCACAAAGTGCAGTGAATCCATAGACGTTTCCCAATTGTAAGCAATATGCGATTCACACAGCGCCCAGCGTAAATGGTTATCTTTGGCTAATGTAATGCCCTGATAGGTCGTGGTTGAGGTGGCCGTAATATCATCGCCGTTTTCGGTAACCGATATTTGCATGGTCAGCGGCGTATATTCTTCACGCTCGGCCAGATACAATTTTTCATATCCGCTGTAAACGCCCGTCCAATCGCTGCCGGCCGCAGCGCCGCCCACCTGCTTGCGGTCGCCACCAAAATAACATGTAGGCCAGGAATGCACATCGTAGTATGTCCTGCGATCCGTAGAATAGCTGTTGTCAAAGGGATCATTCCCGCTAAAGCCGCCATGATAGGCGATAATGGCCACATTGTGCGGATAGGTCTTGTAAAGGCTGTCCAGCGCTTCAGCCGCGCCCGGACAGTACGTGCATTCCGTATCGGTAAATTCTTCCGGCAAAACAACATCTTTTTGATTAGCATAGGAATTTATGAATTTACTAGCCAGATCGTTACTAGCGTCTTCGTCGCCGCTTAACAAGGTTTTAACGAAAAAAGTATAGCCTACTTTTTCAAACAAATAGTCGGCAAAAGTAACCTGTGTTTTTGCGCCGGCCGCAAGAGAAGTTACCGTTTTGGTGTCCAGCAACACTTCATTGTTATTCCAATCGTAATAGCCAAACTGCACATCAAAGGTTTCGGCGTTTAACCCTTCGTTGCTTATGGTTGCCTTGGGCTGAACGGTTGTGTTCGGTGCATAATGCTCATCCATATCGATAGAATAGGCCATCACATCATGATTGGAAGGAACCGTAATTTTGACGTCGTCAATATACCATTGATAATTAGGACTACCCGGATTGGCATAATGAAAGGCTACATATACCGTACTTTGACCAACATAGGCCGAAAGATCTACTTCAATGACGCTACCCGTAAAACCGGCGATGGTATGTGTTCCTGGCGTCATGGTCAGAACAGGTGTAAATGCTGAGGCGGAATTGTTGTCTGTAGTAGAAACCTCGATTGAATTCGTGCCGCCGCTGCCGTCCCAGCCGTCCGCGTCTTCATAAAAAAACAATTTGGCTCTTGACGCGGTGGATAAATCTACGACCGGCGATACCAACCAGATTTCGCAGGAATAAAGATATTGCACTTCACCTAATGCTGAATACGTACCCGTTCTGCTTTTATCGGAGCTCTGCTGCCAGCCGTCAAAGCTTGTAACCCCGGAAGAAAACTTGTTCCATCCGCTGGGCGGGAAGCTGCCCTCGAAAGACTCGTCTATTAACGCATTAGTCGTTTTTTGATTCCCTGCCGCTACCAGCGCGGCCAATAACAAAAGGAGTAATGACAAGCGTAACATCGTTTTCATGTTGCCTCCTAATTAATGGTTGTCTGAATTATTTTCTTCGTGGAAATATCCTGCACAAAAGCGATGATATGGCTATTGGAATAATTCCAGTTTGGCCAGATTAACTGGTAGCTCAAGGCATTCGATACAATCGCATCGCCTTTTTTATCGCTTAAAAAGCGGCGGAATACAAAATTAAAATCCTTTAACCCGTTGCTGCCCGGAGGGGTGTCATAATGGATGTCATCTTCGGAAACGGCTACAAACAAGCGCAGCTGGTCGTTTTGCAGCACCGTGTTAAAATCATATACTTCCACCTGCACCCGCAGCGTATCTCCAATCAGCGCCTTGTTGACCGAGAGGCCCAAAGCACTTTGTTGTTGGGCGATTTCGTTGTTAAACGCAGCCACGACAGCGTCATAATTAGCGGCGTCGACGCCTGTAGCGCCGTTAGAGCGCAGTTCGGGTAAATTGGCAACGTTGTAATAATTAATACGCTCTTTAACATCGTTGGGCGAAACTTTGTAGAAGGGGTCGTTGGGACTGGGCCAGTAAGCATAATATTCCATTAAAGCAAAAGCGGCGTCAGCGTGCTCGCTACGGAAGCGCTCCAGATTTTCAGCCGACTGCACACAGGGAACGCAGGAAACATTTCCGAACGATTCAAACATCATGCGCTGAAAAATGGTCAGCGTCTCCTGTAATTCTAAGAGTGAATCCTTGGCGATGTCAACCGCCCATTTCCGCTCAGTAAATCCGTTTTTTTCGATACGGATGTGATGCGCGCCGGGCGCAAGCTGCAAAGTATCCGGAGTGGTTTTCCCTGAGCTCTGATCGTCGACATAAATTTCGGCGCCGGGCGGTTCGCTGTTCACATACAGATAACCGACGTTGAGCAGTTCTTTTAATTTAAACCGGACAGAATAAAGGGAATCAGCGTGAACCTCGAGGGAAACGGAATCTTGCTCCGCCTTAAAACCATCTTTTAGAACTCGAACCGTATGGAATCCCTCGCTAACATTTTCCAGTGTATCCGGGGTGATATTATTAGTATTCGCGCCGTCCAGTAAAATCACGGCGCCGGTCGGTTGGGATTGCACAAAAATTTGTCCGCTTGGGACTTGACTGTTGACATCCACCGGCTGCTTTAAACCGCAGGCGGGCAAGATGAGGAGAATAAATAAAAAAACAAGTCCGTTTTTCATAAGCCCTTACTTTAGGTTATGAATTCCTGTGAAATTTTAAACATTTAAAATAAATCATTAATTTCAGGGAATTTGTATTTTTAGTCACGATTAAATAGACAAAAATAATATATAAAACACTTCCTCTCATGCGCAAGTAAAATAAAATTTCATATTTATCTATTTTTATTCACTCGTGTGGCAGCGTTCTCTTTTTATAGATGTGCGCACGGTCATTGGTTGTGTAGCTATCCCTTCTGTATACTTGCTGCCCAAATAAATAGAACTTACAGAAATAAACTAAAGGAAAATAGCGTTACGATTGCAGATTCGAACAAGAACAGGGAATGAATGCTTAATTAGGGAAAAAACAGATTTACTTAACTTACATGAAGGAGGTAGAAATGAAGAAGCTATTTAGTATATTATCCATATTAGTACTGGTTGCGCAACTACAAGCCGGCGAGAACACCGCCATTATCCAACCCGGCGAAAAGGTCGTGGGCGCGCGTCTGGCTTTGGGCTCCGTTTACGGCGCCAGCGCCGGCGTCATCCTGACCGGAGAATACGGATTTAAAGAAAATTTAGTAAACCTGAACGGTATAGAGAATAATTTGGGGATAGGAGCCTCTTTCGGCTATTCCGGCTATAGTGAAAACTATACTTACGGAAAATATAGTTACAGCAATATTCTGTTTTTAGGATCCGCCTTGTGGCATGTGGCCTTATTAAACGATCCCCGCATCGACACCTATGCCAGTTTAAGTTTGGGCTGGAATATCGTTACCGTCAGCATTCCTGCCGGCGGCCTTGATTATGGCAGCTCTTACGGTGGCTTGGTGTGGGGAACGGGCATCGGCGCCCGCTACCATTTCAGCGATAAACTGGCGGCTGTGGGCGAACTGGGCTTTGGCATGGGCGTACTGCGCCTGGGTATCGACTATAGCCTGTAAGCAACTATTTAGGATCATAGATTCCATCATTCAAAATGATGGAATCTCATTGCTGTCCAAAATAAGTTAAAAGTTGAAAAATATTAGTTGTTTTTTTAAGGAGTTACACACTATTTAAATAGTATTTATAGCTCAGCCCTGTTTTTGACCCAACCCCTATCCCCTTCCCTAATGTATTAGGGAAGGGGAACTAAAG
>CAZIBE010000141.1:0-8347 GCA_964536685.1 uncultured Calditrichaceae bacterium
CCCGATGAATCGGGATTCGCCACGAAAGTGGTCCCGATGGGAAAATGACAAAAACTGGTTTTTAGAGCAGACTCAAGTTTTAAATTTGAATGTTGATTAGGGAAGTTGCCAAAAGGTTCGACCGATAATTAAAGAGCACTTCAATTTCGGTTCCGGGTTCCAAATCCCGGGTTACGGGTCTTGGAAAATTAAAACAGCATCGCTTGTATTTAAGGTTAAAAATATTGATTATGTCTTTAGCTCAGCAAAACACGGCTTAAATAATTGTATATTAAGGTCACGTCGCTCATACTTTGCTCCTCACAATGACAGGCTTCCGTGTCATTCCGAATCCGTCGGTTGACGGATGAGGAATCTTTTTTGCTGAGTAAAGGTACTGATCATTAAAAATATATAATGTAACTGGATTTCTACAGCAGCTGTGCATATCGGAAACAATCCACCGTGTGATCGTTGACCATGCCGGTAGCCTGCATGTGGGCGTAAACGATGGTACTGCCCGCAAACCTGAAACCGCGCCGCTTTAAATCTTTGCTAATGGTATCTGAAAGGGGCGTGCTGGCCGGCAGTTGATCGATATGTTGCCAGTGGTTCACAATCGGATGTCCGTCCACAAAACGCCAGATGTAGGCGTCGAAGCTGCCGAATTCCTCTTGCACCCGCAAAAACTGCCGGGCGTTGGTGATGGCCGCGGCAATCTTCAACTTATTTCTGATAATGCCGGCGTCGGCGAGCAACCGCTGAGTATCTTTTTCGGTAAACAGCGCAACTCTTTCAGGAGCAAAGCCGGCAAAGGCCCGGCGAAAATTCTCCCGTTTGTACAGCACGGTACGCCAGCTTAGACCGGCCTGAAAGGCCTCCAGGGTAAAAAATTCAAACAACAGCCGGTCGTCGTGGACGGGGACGCCCCACTCGGTATCGTGGTAGGCCACATACAATTCATCGTTCTCCGGAACCCAGGCGCAGCGCGTTTTCATTTGCACCCCCTATTCATCTAAGATAGCCACGGCGCGCAACGGCGAACCATCGCCTTCCGGAATATTCAGCGGAAAAACCGACAACGTAAAATATTTTCCGCACAACTCTTTTAAATGGATTAAATTCTCAATAATAATCATGCTCCGCCGGAACAAAATGCGATGCACAGGCAACTCTGTGCTGTCTATGGCGTCTGCCGAGGGCGCATCCAGGCCGACCCCTTTTAATCCCCTTGCGGCAAGCGCTTTCGCCAAAGGTTCGCTCAGATAGGGCGCGCCGTTTCCGTAATAGCTGCCGTCATCCCAATGTTTCTGCCAGCCGGTGTAAAATAAAACAAAATCGACGGGTGGCGCCTTATCCAGTGCGCTCAGGACAGCAAGCGGTATGGGGAGCAGTGCCGTAGAACTGGCGTCCAAAACGGTTGCTAAGCCATAAAATTGATCCAACGGTAGTTGATCTAAAAACATGCCGTCTGCTAACACATGCGCCGGGGCGTCCACATGCGTGCCCACATGGGAAGAAAGCGACAGATACTTTTGCCGGAAGCCGTCGGCTTTTATGGTATTGACATCAGCAACAGTTACTTCTTTTGTACCGGGGAAAAGCGGCATGCCGCTCTTTAAAGGATGGCTTAAATTTAGAATACGCATGTTTATTTTGTACTTTTCAAAAATTTTTGCGCACAAATTAAAAACACAGGGTACGATTTTCGCTGGCCGCCGGCGATAATTTTAGTAATGGTGTAAATTTTTTCATGGCGAACATTTTCAAATCCGGCGTTTTTTAATTTTTGCCGCAAGATTTCCGGCACAAAACCAAAATGCGCTACCCCGTCATGGTCGGAATGAAAATCGCCCGGCTCTTCATATAAGTCGGCCGCGCAAAACGATCCGCCGTTTTTAAGCGCCGCATGAAATTTTTTAAACAGATTGTTTAAATCAGCCACGTGGTGTAACGTCATACTGGAAAAAACCAAATCAAAAGGTTGGCCGGGGAAAGGCTCCGTCTCCCAGTTAAGCCGGCAGGCAGTGATGTTGGCAATGTTTTGTGTTTTGATTTTCAGACGCAGTTGCTTTAACATTTCCGCAGAAATATCCACAGCCGTAATCTTCTTTAAGAAAGGCTGCATAAACATAGTCAACAAACCGGTTCCGCAGCCAAAATCCAGTCCGCTCATTTGCGGGGAAAGTTCCACCTGCGCGCGGATGGCCTCGGCAACGCTTTGGGCTGTTTTAATCCTCCCGGCGTTTTCGTCCCAAATCTTTGCCCAGTCGGCGTAATGATCGTCTTGTTTTAATTTAGATTTCATGCCAGCCCTTTGAATTTGCGCAGCGCCCATTCGATAACAATTAATCCTAAAATCGCGAAGAGCAAATAAAGCGAATCCCACAAAACCAGCGATTTTTTAATACGAATCATCTGCGGCGCCGCCTTTAAAATCTCTTTTAATGAATCCAGACCGCTGATGGTAAAATATTTCCCGCCGCTTGCGGCCGCCATCTCCTTAAGCAACAAACTATTTTGCCGCGTATCCAGCAGTTCCTTCTCAAATGGAATAACTTCGAAAACCAGGCGATCATTTCCTAAAGGCAAATTGTTTTGATACCCTACAGCCGTTACGCGGTACTTTCCTTCTCCGGGTGGGATAAACGACGCCCGGTACAACCCGACGCTGTCGGTTGCGGTTTTGGCCTTGCCGGCGTCCAGATAAAATTTTTGTTTATGCCACAAGACCTCTATCTTCACCTGCCCCTCGCGCACTGGCCGGTATGCCGCATCAAAGAGATATGCTTTCAGGTGCACAGGACGGCCCAGATAGTGCGTTTTTTCGGCGCTTTGCAGCAGCACCTGTTGTAATTTTTGTTTTTCACTCAGCCAGCGCACCAACAAATGCAGCAGATTAGCATAGCCCTTACTCAGCTCCGGTAGCTCCTGCAATAAGAAATGCCATTTCCAAAAACCGCTGCCGTTAAGGACAGCGCTGCGCTGACCGCGCATCTGCCGGGTAATCAAAAGCGGAATGCGTCCTTTCAGCGTCAGGCCTGTCAATAAAATTTCAGTTTCCTTTTTCAGTTTTCCGCCCATAGCGGAAATCTCTAACGGAGGTACTTTCTGCCAAAATTGCTCAAGCGTGCTTTTGTCGTCGAATATTTGCAGCAACGCGCCGCTCTCATTTTCCTGCGGCATAATTTGCAGGGTGGGAATAGTCGTGATATGCCATGGCAATTTCCGGAAAGGAAGATATTCCTGAAAGAGTCGTAAATATTCCTCGTTTACGTATTTTCCCGTTACAAACAAAAGACCGCAGCGCCGCCGCTGTATTATTAGTTGCAGAACTTCTTTTACACTGCCGGCCGTAGTGTAAGCGCCGGGAAAATTACTCAGGATAAGCACGTCGCAGTTTTGCAGTTGGGGCCTGTTACCGCCAATCCAGCGATTATTCTTTACCTGTACAAATAAATCGCAGTCCACATCTTCCTGAGCGTTCAGCAGTTGCTTAAGGAATTTGCTTTCGTAATCCACCGCGCCGCTGATAACGGCTATTTTTATTTTTCCCTTCAGAACCTTTTGCAGGTGCGTTTGCCGGTTATTCGCAGTGTTTTTTTCCTCAGGCAGGCGGTTAATCTGTACCTGAAGGCGCGCTTCCCCGCTATTTTGCGGCGTATAATTTAAAACCACATCCTGCAAAGGGGTTTGCGGCTGAATATGCAGCGCAGCGGAGCTTACGGCTTTACCGTTAACCTTTAGATACACCGTTGCCCTAAATGCTCTGTTGATGGCTCTGGCGCCAACGCGGGCGATGATCTTTTGCGGTTTTCCCTGATAAGCTACCGGTTCATAATTGACTTCCTGAATGAATAAATCCGCTTCGGCAAAGCGCTTGCCCAATCCGATGGTAAACAACGGCGTATGGGCGCTCCATTGATCCGCTGCCGGATAAGCGCCTTCCGTATAATTTCCGTCGGAAATTAAAATTGCCGCATCCGGATTGAGACGATCCGCTTTCTGCGTCACATTCAAGAGATTCGTACCGTACAAGGTTGGTTGCAAACTGTCCGGCTTCATTGGAAACACTTTGCTATGGAAGCCGTACCAGTCCAGAGTAAGTCCATCGACGGAAAAGCTGCGAATTTTCTCAACAGCCTGTTGTTCCTGCCGCCAGCGCGGCAAGGAATCATCCTGAACCGTCATGGATTGCGAGCGATCGACAAAAACAGCTACCTTTTTCTGTTTTTGTTTGTGATAAAAAACGGTCAATTGCGGGCGGAAAAAGATGAGCAATAATAAAAAGACAACCAGTCCGCGTAAAATCGCCAGGCTCCAGCGCCATGATGCGCTCACTTCCGGCAGGGTTTTTTTGTAGTGCAGATAGCTAAGCAGCGCGCCCAGCCCCGCTAACAGCAGAATTACAATAAATGGAATATTGATTTGAATTAAATCCGGCAGCTTCATGGGTACAGATTACTCTTCTTTGGTTAAACCGGAAAGCGGTAGCGAGGGATACGCATTAAGATTCTGCCCGGAGTGGATGCCCCGTTTCAGATATTCCAACCCCACGCGGGCAATCATAGCGGCGTTGTCGGTACAGTACTCAAGTTGCGGTAAATACAAGGTCAGTCCGCGCTGTTCCGTAGCTTTTTCAAGCAAACGACGCAGCAACGAATTGGCCGCCACTCCTCCGGCAATGCCGATGCGGGCAACTGAAAAATCCTGTGCCGCTTGCAAGGTACGCTCCACTAACACCTCGATGGCGGCTTTTTGATACGAAGCGCAAATATCATTTAAATGATTTTCCACCGTTCCGGTAGCGGCGCTCTGTAAATAGGTCAGCAGCGACGTCTTCAGTCCGCTGTAGCTAAAATCATAGCCGGCATTTTTTTTTAATCCTTTCGGAAAGCGGTGGAAGGAATCGTCGCCGCTCAGCGCCAGACGATCGATTTCCGGACCGCCGGGATAACCCAGACCCAGCAATTTGGCTCCCTTGTCTAAGGCCTCCCCCACTGCATCGTCGCGTGTCTTCCCTAAAATACGGTATTTCAGATGCTCTTCCATCAAAACGATTTGCGTGTGCCCGCCGGAGACAACAAGAAAAATAATCGGGAATTGCACGCCTGCAGCGCCCTGAGAGAGGATATTTCCGTAAATATGCCCTTCGATATGGTTAACGCCGATAAAGGGCTTCTGCAGCGCCACAGACAGGCCTTTAACGAAATTAAGACCAACTAACAAAGCCCCAACAAGTCCGGGGCCAAACGTAACGGCAAAACCGTCCAAACCGGTAAAAGCGCATTGCGCATCGTCCATTGCCTTTTGCACAATCGGCACTATTTTTTTAATATGGGCGCGCGAGGCCAGTTCCGGCACCACACCGCCAAATTGTGCGTGCACTTCCTGTGAAGAAATAATATTGGAGAGCACGGTATTATCGTTAATCACGGCGGCCGACGTTTCGTCGCACGATGTTTCGATGCCAAGCAGTTTCACTAAAAATCTTCTCTTTTTTGTAATTGCAGACGGAATTGCTGCGGACTTTTACTGATTAAACCGATTCCTTGCGGCGTTTCCACTTCTACGGGATATTCCAGCACGCCTTCGGTATAAAACCGGCTAAAATCGAAATAGGCCGTAATCCGCGAAGGTTGCAGGGCGGTTACCAGACTTTCCGCTCCTTTAATTTTCACGGAGATATTCGGTGGAAAGGCTTTGGCTAAATATTGCGGCGGGATGCCGATAAGCTGAATGGGAATATTGTAAATACTGCGTTCTACGATTTGTTCTACCGTAAATTCGGCCAACACGGTATTCGGATCTATTTTTATGACGCCTGCCCTGGGCGTTCGCAGTTTTACGATTTGCTGAAAGGGATATTTTATGTTTTTTTTAACCAGCGTATCCGTAAGTATAAAGCGAATATTTTTTACATAGCTCTTCGGGCCGCTCACCGTAACATAATCCGGCGTCATTTTGCTCTTCAGTAAAATATAGCCCGGCTGCGGTTTAATTTGTGCCAGCAGTTTTACAGGTTTTTTAGCCTTGGCATAATCGTCTATTTTTAGTTCGATGGCCTTGGGCGCCACCACATCAAACACACGGACGCCCAACTCATGGGCGATAGTCAGACGCTTTTGGTAATCGCGCAAAAGGATAGTGGTGGACTTAGCAATTTCCGGCAGATCCAGATTAATGGTGCCTTTGTAAAAACTCATGCCCAGCAAGGCGCGTCCTTTGCCCGAAACCTCCAAAACAATTCTGGATGGCGGCGGTTCCAACAGCACTTTCCCGGGAGCCAGACGGGTTATGGAAAAAGGCACTTCCACCTGCATGGTGTACACCTTGTCGGTGGTTACCGCAATCCATAATAATAGCGCCAAAAAAAAGGATACTAACAGCGGTTTGTAATTGGCAAAGATGTAATTTTTAAACTTGTTCATTGATAGCCGATTGCTTCTTTGTACTATGCCTGCGATAAATAAATGTAAACTTTATCTCGATTCAAATCAAACTGCAATTGCTCTGCGGCGCTGCCCTGGTTGACGGCAATCTCCAGCAAATTCAGGCTGTTCCACAGCGCCAGTAACTCTCCGTGCGGATGCTGTTCATAAAACGCGCTGATTTGGGGGATCTGCCGCTTATTTACTTCGATGTAGCGCAGACGGTTGTTATATTTGGAAAATTCCTCTTTACTCAATGCCGTAACAATATTGCCGAAATGGTCAATGCTCAAAGCGGAAATTTCCAGGCGCTCTGCGTTTCTTTTTATAAATGATTTTCCTGAATCATCTGTATTTGTGTGTACCAATATTTCCTCTGCTATGTTCTGAATTTCTCCGCCGCCGGCTAAAATTGCCGCCGCCGGGGCAAATATATCGCGTCCGTGAAAGGTGGAGCTTACTTGTTTTACAGCCGGTTCCGCGTGAATAATCTGATATTTACGCCACTTTTCCCTCTCCTCCACAAAATGAAACACGCCGTTATCAGGCCCGACAAAATAGTACTCCTGTGTTTGCAGAATTATTGGCGATCGCGCTCCGCCAACGCCGGGATCAACCACCACAAGATGCACCGTTCCCGGCGGATATTGTTGGTAATAATTCAAAAGGGCAAAAGCGGCGGCGGGAATGTTAAAAGGCGGCAACTCGTGGCTGACATCCACAATCTCGGCTTGCGGCGCGCTGCGTTTTAGAATGCCTTTAACGCTCCCGGCGTAACCGTCCGTTGTGCCAAAATCGCTTAAAAAGGTAATTATTGGTCGTTGTTGTGTCGTCATTCTCGCTTGTCCCTGTACAGTTTTTGGCAGTTAGGACAAAAATGCGTGCCGCGGCCGGCCACACGGATTTTTTCGATGGCGCGGCTGCATTGAATACAAGCTTTGCCCTGCTGCTGGTAAACCTGAAAGAATTTTTGTGTTTCGCCCACATTGCCAAAAGCGTCGCGATAATCCGAAATGGTGCTGCCCATGTGATCGACGGCAAAACGCAGCACAAATTGTATCTGCTCGTGCAAACGCCGGATTTTCACCGCCGGTATTTTTCCGGCAATCGAGGCCGGATGAATGCCCGCCCTGAACAGACTTTCATCCACATAGATATTGCCCAGCCCCGAAACAAGGCGTTGGGAGAGCAGCAGCGCTTTAATATTCATTCTGCTCTGTTTAAGGCGTTGTGTAAAATAATCAACCGTAAAAGCAGAATCCATAGCATCTATGCCCACTTTGCTCAGTAAACCGTCAATTTCCTGCACATGGTATATTCTGCCGAATTTACGCATATCGTTATAATAGAGCGTTGTTCCGTTATCGAACATAAATTTTATGCGCACATGTTTCAGCTTCATCGCTTCGGTAGCCGGAACAAACAACAATTGTCCGGTCATGCGTAAGTGGATGACCAAAGAGCTGCGTTCTAAGGGCACAATCAAATACTTCCCTTTGCGCCATAAAGTTCCGATGGTCTGGCCTATAAGCGGTTCCGATGTTTTGTTTACACATGTCTTTTCCCAAAAGACGTTGTAACCTGTGATGCGGCGATGGAACAGCAACGGCCGCAATTCTCTGATTACTGTTTCCACTTCCGGTAATTCGGGCATGTAATTTTACCTGATTATTGTCGATTTAAAAGGAAATTTCACCTTAATTCACAAGTTTAATCATTAATTCAACAGGGATAAGATACGCAATTAGCCGTAAATTTTAAAATGCTATTGAGCCAGTCAGGAAGTACAATTTTAGATTCGTTGCTTCAAATTCTTAAAATTTGTCTCTGATTATAAAAACTCATTGCTGTCCAAAATAAGTTAAAAGTTGAAAAATATTAGTTATATGAATGACCAGTTAAAAACGAGGACTCCCAAGCTGTTAAGAATATTCCTT
>CAZIBE010000142.1:0-8240 GCA_964536685.1 uncultured Calditrichaceae bacterium
ATTTTGGGTAACATTTTATATTAGTTTTACGTAAGCAAGAAACATATAAATTTTATATCCCTATTAAAAATTGCAGGAAATAATTATGGTTAAAAAGTTTTCTTTTTTTTCATCGGCATTCCTTACGTTTATTTTGCTGCTTCCCTGCACTGCCCGGTCGCAGCAACCACAACGGATATTCATCGATCTCGACCAGGCCATCTCCATGTCCCTCACTAAAAACCACCTGCTCAAGGCCAGCGACTTTGCTTTTAAAAAAGCCCGCTGGGAGCATTTGCATTCATGGACGCAGCTTTTGCCCGCTATTCACTTTAATACGCGCTACACCTGGATTGACGACAGCACGTTTGCACTGCGTGACTTCAGCCGCTATTTTCGCGATATGCCGCCCGGTTTAGGTTTTAAAATTCCACAGACGGTTTTCCAGAAATCGTTTTACACCTCAGTGGATTTGGATTTACAGCTTGTTAACGCAGCTATTTGGAATGGTATTTCTTTATCGTCAGCTTCCAGCGACCTGGCCTTCCATCAAAGAGAAGCGTCTAAAGACAACACCGTTTTTCAGGTGATTAGCGCTTATCTGGACGCCCTGTTCGCCCGTAAAGCGTTGGATTTGCAGAAGGAGTATCTTTCACTATCGCAACTGAACTATGATAAGGCTTTGCGTCTGCAAAAAGCCGGCCGCTATTCTAAAAACGAGGCGCTGCGCTGGAAAGTGGACTATCAGCAGCAAAAAAGTATGGTAGCCGGCAGTCAATCAAATCTGCGGGCGGCCATGGTTACTCTAGCCAGAGTTGTCAACATATCCATGGACGCTCAAATCATCTTGGACCAGGAAATTCCACAAAAATTGCAGGAAGAAAGCCGCCGCTTACAGCATCTCAGCGATCGGGAAATAGTGGCCATGGTACGCTTGAATGACGAACAATTAGCCGAGGTAAATCAAAACCTGGCCGCCAGCCGAACGGTGCAGGAGGTAAACCGCCTGAACTACCGGGGCAGTTATGCCAGTTACCTGCCCAGCCTAAGTCTGCATTATTCTTATGCCTGGCGGGAAAATGATACGCCGGCGCTGGATGATTATTCGCCTCAAATTTTGATGGTAAATCTGTCAATCCCATTATTCAACGGTTTTCAGAATGTAACAAAGACTAAGGCCGCCTACTATGCCTATCAGCAAAGCAAAGAGCAATTTGCCGACCGATTGCAATATACGCGATTTACGCTCACGCAGATGGCCAATGCTCTGAATAATCTAAAGGCGCAATTGCAACTTTCGGCCATAAATATTGAATACAGCAAAAACAACTACCGCGTCGTCGCCAAACAAAAGGAACAAGGTTTAATCTCCAACATCGCCTTCATCGACGCCAAACTGGCTTTACAGAATGCCCGTCTGACCCATCTTAAAAACGAATTCAGCTTTATTTCGACTATGGTGCAATTGTATTATATGATCGGTAAGCTGCCGCAGTTGATTTGAAAAAGTCGACAGTAAGAAGTAGTAAGTAGAGAGTAAGTATGAGGTATCAGGTAGCCTGTATGGAGTAATAAATATTATACGACAAGACGCAGAGACCGCTGAAAAAGATAGCAGCAATTTGTTGATGCTCATATAAAACTTAATTGAACACAGATATTCAAAACATAATTATTTTAAAAGAGACCATTAAAAATTTTGGATAAAACAAGGTCAGACGCCGTTGAATTCTGATATTTAACAACACCATGGGGTACATTATGTTGAAAAAAACCATACTAATTTTTGGGCTTATTCTACTTTCAATCCTGCTGCTTTCCTGCGGCAAAAAATCAACCGAAAAAAAGGATTCTTCTAAAAGCGGACCTAAACGGGTTCCAGTAGAAGGTTACATTGTCCAAATGCGCCAACTTCAGGATAAAATTGATTTAACCGGACGGTTACAGGCTATCCATTCCGTTGATATCGTCTCCGAAGTTTCCGGCCGCGTATTACGCATAAATGCCGAACCCGGAGATTATGTGACTACCCGCGACACTTTATTAGTAGTCGACGATCGCATTCCTTACAGCCGCTACCGTCAGGCCAGAGCACAGTTACAATCCGCCCGGAACAATCTGGAAATCGCCCGTCTTAACCTGCAAAGCGATGAGCAACTCTATAAAAACGGTGATATATCCGATCTGCAGTTTAAAAATTCTCAGCTATCTGTAAAAAATGCCCAGGCCAATTTGTTATCAGCACAGGCCGGCTTTAGCAGTGCAGAGAAAAATTATCAGGATACGCGCATCCGGCCGCCTTTTAACGGTGAAATATCCCGCCGATACGCAGAACTGGGCGCCATGACGCAGCCGGGCATGCGCCTGTTCCATCTGGTCGATCGATCGCTTATTAAAGTAGTCGTGGGCCTACCTCAGGACGTCATCCGTATGGTGCAGAAAAACAGTCGGGCGGCAATTACGGTTTCAGCCCTGGGGAGCAGGGTTTTCCGCGGCACAGTTCAAAATATTTCACCGCAGGCCGACCTGCAAACCGGCACCTTCCCGGTGGAAATCCGCATTAAAAACGACCAGCAGAAATCCCTTAAAGCAGGCATGACAGCCAAAGTCCGTTTATTACTGAATGCCTTACGCGAATACCTGGCCATCCCCGAGTACGCCGTAGTAAAGCAGAACGGCCAGCCGGCGGTTTACCGTATTTTTAAGGGTAAGGCTGCTCTGACGCCCGTTTCCATAATCAACACCTTTGGCGCCGCCGTCGCTGTAGATCGGGGTTTGTCTGCAGGAGATACCGTGGTCACCAGCGGAATTAAACAGTTAGGCGACAGCACCTCCGTGTGGCTGGAACATGTCACGCGCCGTTTAGACTAATTTTTTGACATAGGAAGCAGATAATGAATATTGCCCGATTTTCCGTAAAAAATTCCGTTTTAGTCAACCTGTTGATGATCGGTCTGTTTATCTTTGGCCTGATATCTCTTTTTAAATTGCCGCTGGAATTAAATCCCGAGGTCAGTTTCAACTGGATTTTCATCCGTGTGGATTATCCCGGCGCCGCTCCCAATGAAACCGAGGCTATGATTGTGGACCCCATTGAAGCGGAAATACAGGACGTGGAAAACATTGATGAGATTCAATCCACCGCCGGCGAGGGCTTCGGCTTTGTGATGGTCAAATTTAAGGATATGTCCGACGCAGAGTTCAGGGAACGTTACACGGATATTAAAGCGGAAGTGGATAAGGTACACTTTCCGGACGAAGCGGAAGACCCCTTCATCGAAACGTTTGACAGCGGAGATTTTATCCCGGTTATCACCATTAACATGTCGTTTACCATCCCGGAAAACACCGTTCATGAAATTGCCGATAATTTAAAAGATGATTTGGAAAACCTCCCCGGCATTTCAAAAATTCAAACTTCCGGTTTGGCCGACCGCGAAATTTGGGTGCAAATAAATCCTGAACGAATGAACTCCCTGGGAGTCACTTTCGACCAAATCATCTTTGCCCTCAAATCGCGCAATCTGAATATTCCCGGCGGCACCATCACCTTTGGACGCGAAGAGTTCTTAATCCGATCCATAGGTGAATATGAGTCCATTGACGACATCCGCAATACGGTTCTTCGCTCAACGCCCAACGGCGATGTAATCAAGATAAAAGATGTAGCCGTCGTGGTCGACCGCCGGGCTGAATTAGACATCCTGTCGCGGCTGGATGGCCGGCAGTCCATCACCTTTTCTCTATCCAAAACCAGCGATGCTAATTCCATTGATTTAATTGATCGTGTGAAAGAGTTGATTAACAAGTATGAACAGCGCATCCCCGGCGGCGTCCGTTTTCGTATGACCAATGATACATCCATTTATATTCTGAGAGTGGTTAAAGTGCTGCGCAACAACGCCATTTTAGGTATGATTTTAATCATCCTGCTGCTTTATCTGTTCTTAGGATTCAGCAACGCTGCCCTGGCCGCTTTGGGAATCCCCATATCCTTTTTAATCACCTTTATCCTGATGTATCTGACTGGATACACGCTGAACGGCAATACGCTGTTTGCTCTGGTCATGGTATTGGGTATTATCGTTGATGACGCTATCATTGTCATCGAAAACGCTCACCGCTACAGGCTTACCGGATTAAACGCCCGGGAGTCGGCCATTATAGGAACCAATGAAGTCATTCGCCCCATCATATCTTCCATCGGAACCAATATTGCCGCATTTGTACCGTTAATTTTACTGCCGGGCATCATGGGGAAATTCATGCGCATTGTGCCCATTATTTTTTCGCTGGCCCTGATTGCCTCATTATTTGAAGCCATGTTTCTGCTGCCTGCCCATTACTCCGACTGGACGGCGAAGGCAACTATCTACAAAAAAGGCGAACGACGCTTCTTTAAACGCCTGCGCCGCTATTACGGGCATTTGTTGATACAAGCTCTGCGTAAAAGATATTTACTCCTTGGCACACTTATTCTGGTCTTGTTCGCTTCTTTTGGCGTGATTCCTCTGGTAGGTGTTGAATTATTTGGCAGCGAAGATTTCGATCAGGTTAAAATACTGATCAAAATGCCGGAAGGCAGCAGTCTGCAGGAAAGCGATCGCATCATCCACAAGTATGAAGATAAAGTGGCCGGGCTGCCTTCAGATCTGCTGCAGGATTATGTCGCCAATGTGGGCTTGCTTCAGGGAAATGAAGAGTGGTTGACGCGCCGCAATGTAGGGCAAATTCTATTGCAGCTCACGCCTCGCGAGCAGCGCGATTTAGGCGCCAACGACATCATCGCCATGCTGCGCGAAAAAACGCAATACATCAGCGGCGCCTCTTCGGTGGAATTTGAATTGGTCAGCGGCGGGCCGCCAACCGGTAAGCCCATTTCCGTTAAAGTACAAGGCAAATATCTGGATCAGCTTAAACAGGCCGCCTTAGCCCTGGAAGATTCCATCCGTAAAATCCCCGGCGCGTACGAAGTAACCGACGATTTTCCGCCTGGCAAAGAAGAAGTGCGCATTAAAGTAAATGAAGAAAAAGCCGCTCTGTTCGGTTTTAACGCTCAGTATATCGCCATGAATGTACGTTACGCTTTTGACGGCGCAAAGGCCACCGAGTTCCGTGACGGTGACGATGAAATTGACGTCATCGTAAAATATGACAAACAATACCGTTCCTCTCTGGACGACATTCTTTATCTTAAACTGACTAACAGCGCAGGACAAACGGTGGCTCTGCGGGAAATGGTAAATTTTGTTATCACACGCGGCCCGAATGACATCAAACGCTTTGACCAAAAAAGAACCATCCTGGTTACTGGAAATATTAATGAAGAGGAGACAAAGCTGGATCGCGTTAATCGGCGCCTACAGCAAATATTTCCCAAAATAGAAGAGAAATTCAGCGGCGTTCACTTTAAGCTCGGCGGCCAATTTGAGGAATTTACCAATGTGTTTGCCGACATTACCTACCTGTTTGCTCTGGGTATTTTGCTCATTTTCCTGATTTTAGGCGTGCAGTTCAACTCCTATTCCCAACCGTTGATTATTCTGACTACCGTGCCCTTTGCCCTGATTGGCGCTATGCTGGGTCTTCTCATTTCCGGCAATCCCTTCAGCATTGTGTCCATGTTTGGTTTTGTGGCTCTGGCCGGCATTGTGGTAAACGATGCCATTGTGTTGATCGATTTCATCAACAACCGCCGTCAGAAGCATTTGACAACAGTAATGAGTTACTGGCGAAGTATCGTTAATTCAGGACGGTTGCGTTTGCGTCCCATCATTCTGACCTCTTTGACCACAATTTCCGGTTTGATTCCCACCGCTTTTAGCCTTGGCGGAGCATCGGTCATGTGGGCGCCGTTAGCCAATGTGATTTTATTCGGTTTGTTAATCTCTACCCTTCTGACCTTGTTTGTTATTCCAAGCCTGGTAGCTATTTTAGACGATATTAAAGGCAGCCGTAAAAAGGCCCGTAATTTGAAAGATAAAGGAATAGTCGAAACTGACAGCGGTCTGGCGCTGAATTGATTTAATTTTGCGCAATTTCTGTGGCTTCGCAAAGTTCTTCACTTTTCATCTTTACGAAACCCGCTTGCCCCTTTGGGGGCAGGTTTCGTAAAGGTGCACTAAAACAAACAAAATATCATATCCATCACATTGGTTCCGGTGGGGCCGGTAACGATCAGTTGATCCATTTTGCTGAAAAAATGGTAGGAATCATTAGCCGCTAAGAATTGCCGGCCATCCAATCCTAACTTTTGCGCTTTGTTCCAGGAGTCCTGATCTATCCAGGCGCCGGCGGCCTCCGTTGGGCCGTCGGTGCCGTCCGTGCCCACGCTGTAAAAATAAAACGGTTTATTCAATTTACCTAAGGCCAGCATCACGGCCAATACCAATTCCTGATTGCGGCCGCCTTTGCCCGCGCCCTGAATCGTTACGGTTGGTTCCCCGCCTAAAATCAGGCATCCCGGCACACTAAGCGGTGTGCCGTTAAACAGAGCCGATTCGATGATAGCGGCAATCATCCGCGCCACCTCTTTGGCTTCCCCTTGCAGACGGTCGGTTAAAATGAGCGGCGTAAAGCCTTCGTTTTTCGCTGCATGGGCTAATTGTTTTAGAGCCAGCCGGTTATTCCCTAAAATAAAATGATGTACTTTTTTAAACAGCGTATCGCCGGGCTTAGGCGTTTCCGCCCGGATCTCTTTGAGCCCTTCGTTTATAATTTTCCGGATACTTTGCGGCAGACGCTCCTGCAAATCGTATTTTTCAATGATCTTCTGGGCGTCGGCAAAGGCAGTGGAATCGGGCGCGGTGGGTCCGGAGGCGATGCTCTCCAACGGATCGCCGATAACGTCGGATAAGATTAAACCGATTACTGTGGCCGGAGCCAGCAAGCGCGCTAATTGACCGCCTTTTACCAAAGAGATATGTTTACGCAAGGTGTTAATCTCTTCAATGGCCGCGCCGCTCTGTAAGAGCTGCTGATTGAACCGCTGTAAATCATTCAGCGTAACTTCCTGCGGTAACAGTTCAAATAAAGCGGAACCGCCGCCGGAGACCAGCACAAACGCCAAATCATCTGCCGATAAATCCCGGCACATATTTAAAATTTCGCCGGTGGCTTTCAGCGAATTGGCGTCAGGCACAGGATGGCCGGCTTCAAATAATCGGATACGCTGCAACGGACGACCATGTCCGTATTTGGTAACTACTGCGCCGCCGGAAATTCTATCGCCCAGTTTGGCTTCCATGGCCGCCGCCATAGGCGCCGCAGCTTTGCCAAATCCGATGACAAATATCCGATTATATTTATTCAAATTTACTTTGTGATCCGGAAGAAGACATATATGATCTTTTATTGTAACCTGTTTTTCAATTAAACGAAAAGGGTCGATGGCTTCTAAGGCGCGTTTAATCATCTTTTGAGCAATTTTTTGAAAAGACATGGATGTCCCCGGAAATATACTTTAGTTTACATCAATCGATGCTTAAACTAATAAATTCAAACCGATAAATACAAGTATGAAATTAAAATAGATAATATTTGCCCGCATCACGTCAGAGCTATATATTTTCTTAAAGAATTACCATAGTGCTATTAAACTCATAAAATCTTAAAAAGGAGAAATTCAGCATGAATAGCGATCTTTGGAACATTATTAAACAATTCTGGCCTTATCTAATTGGCCTGATTATCACAGTAGGCGCAGTTGTCTGGTTCATCGCCCATACCAAGGCTGAACCCGGAAAAAAAGTGAGCGTATTTTGGGGAATGATTGAATACACCAAATCCTCTGCATCTGAAAATTCCAGCCAGATTGATGATGTTCTACCAACCACACTTGACTCACTAAGCGGCCAAATTTCCCTGCCTCCCAATAACGCAAAAGTCCCCCGACACTTTTCGGTGAAAGGTACAATCACAGGTTCGTTTAGAAATTTATGGTTATTAGAACGTGTAGAACAGCTATACTGGCCTAAAGAGCCCAAACTGCACCCCCATGATGGTCGCTGGACAGGAGAAGTACACGAAGGAGGAAATCCACCCGGAAGGAAATTTGAATTGCTCTTAGTGGATGTCGCCGATGAAGTAAATGCACATTTTTTAGAATATTTCCAAAAAAGAAAAAATAGTAATGACTTCCCGGGCTTATCTGAATATCAATTGCGCGATGTGATATTTCTCGATAGTAAAACATATGTTTTAATTAAATAATATGAATGACCAGTTGAATTAATTCATTGAAACATGGGAAAAACTCCTTA